>NZ_JBEZGQ010000016.1:0-26929 GCF_040650095.1 Actinoplanes sp. NPDC048791
GGCGCTCGGCGAGCGCCTCGGAGTCCGCCGGCGGCACCAGCCGCGCCGCCACCCCGTCGGGTCCGGCGACCTTGGGCAGCGCCCCGGCGGTCGTCGCGATCACCGGCAATCCGCAGCCCATGGCCTCGATCACCGGCAGCGAGAACCCCTCGAACAATGACGGGACCACCGCGATCTCGGAGCTGCGCAAGGTGTGGATCAGGTCGTCCTCGCTGAGCCGGCCGGTGAACCGGACGGTGCCCGCGCCGAACCGTTCGCGCAGGTCGGCGACGCGTCGGGGAGTCGCCGATCCGATGACCACCAACCTCGCCGGGCGGCTCGTGCGGATCTTGGCAACGGCTTCCACCAGATATTCCAGGCCTTTGAGCGGGACGTCGCTGCTCGCCGTGGTGACGATCTGGCCCGGCACCCGCGGCACGGCGGGGTCCGGCGCGAACCGGTCCGGGTCGGTGCCGATGGGGACGGTGGAGATCCGTTCGGCCGGAACCCGGAGATGCTCGACGATCTCGTCGCGGGAGGCGTCGGAGACCGTCAGGATGCCCGGCAGCCGGCCGGCGACCTTGCGTTGCATACGGGTGAAGCCGTACCAGCGCCGTAGCGACAGCCGCTTGGCCGGCGAGGCCGCCGCGCTCAGGTCCAGGGCGCGGTCGATCTGGATGGGATGGTGCACCGTGGTCACCAGCGGCAGGCCGTCGCGCAGCAGTCCGAGCAGGCCGTAGCCGAGGCTCTGGTTGTCATGCACCACGTCGTACCGTTCGGTGGACGCCCGGAGCAGGCGGCGCGCCCGCAACGAGAAGGTGCGGGGCTCGGGGAACCCCGCCGTCATCATCGTGGCGACCTCGACGACGTCGATCCAGTCGCGATACTCGCGGAGCCGGGGAATCCGGAACGGGTCAGGCTCGCGGTAGAGGTCGAGGCTCGGCACCCGGATCAGCGCGACGCCCGGATCGAGCTCCGGGTACGGCGGTCCGGAGAAGACGTCGACCCGGTGCCCGAGCCGGGTGATCTCCCGGCTCAGGTGCCGGACGTAGATTCCCTGACCGCCGCAGGTCGGGTTGCCGCGATAGGTCAGCAGCGCGATGTGCAACGCGGGTCCTCGCATGTCGTCTCCTGACGGGCCGCCTGCACGATCTTGCCCCAACCTAGCGGATCGCCTACGCCGAGGTGGCCGGTGTCGATGTGACGTCCGCCGATTCCGGGGTCGCCAGCCGGGCCGTGAGGTAGGCGACCACTGATCGGACATCGGTGAGCTCCGCCGCGTCCTCGTCGGGAATACGCATCTTGAACTCGTCCTCGGTCACCGCCAGGATCTCCAGCATGGACAGCGAGTCGATGCCGAGGTCGTCCTTCAGCAGTTTGTCCTTGGTGATCTCGTCGGTCGTCAGGCCGACCGTCTTGGCAAGAATGCCGACGACCTGGTCGTAGAGTTCGGCCTCAGTGGGCATCGTTCGCTCCTCATGATCTCGATCGGGTCAGAAAAGGATGGACAGGGTGAGCCCGCAGACCGCGGCTGCCCCGAGTGCGGCGGCGACGGTGGTGATGCGGGTGTTGACCAGCTCGCGCATCAGGTCCGGCCGCCGGGTGAACATGATCAACGGCACCAGGGCGAACGGGATGCCGCAGCTGAGCACCACCTGGCTGAGTACCAGGGCGTGAGTCGGCTCGATGCCGAGCGCGAGGATCACCAGGGCGGGAAGCAGGGTGGCCAGGCGCCGCAGCGTGATGGGGATCCGCCGGCGCAGGAAGCCCTGCATGATGACCGCGCCCGCGTACGTGCCCACCGATGACGAGGCGATGCTCGAGACCAGCAGTGCGACGGCGAAGAGCGTCGCGATCACCGGGCCGATCGTGGCGTGCAGGCCGGCGGTCGCACTCTCTATGTCGGCGACCTGCCAGCCGGTGAGGCTGTCGGCCGCGGCCACCAGCAGGCTCAGATTGGCGACGCCGGCTATCGACATGGCGAGCAGGACATCCGCGCGGCAGGCCCGGAGCACCGCGCGTCGCCGGGACGTGCCGGCGGGTCCGGTGGCGACGCCGAACCGGCTGCGCATCAGCTCGGCGTGCAGATAGACGACATGCGGCATCACCGTGGCACCGACGATGCCCGCGGCGATGACTGCGCTGCCGCTGCCGTTGAGCCGGGGCACCGTGCCGGCCAGCACCGCCCCGACAGACGTGCCGTCGGCCAGTGCGGCGGCGACGAAGCCGCCGACGACCACGAGAAACAACACGGCGGTGACCCGCTCGTAGCGCACCTGGCCGATCGACTGCAGCTGCAGGATCGCGATCGCGACGATGCCGACCAGCAGGCCGCCGACCGCCAGTGGCAGGCCGAAGAGGATGTGCAGCGCGATGGCGCCGCCGAGCACCTCGGCCAGGTCGGTCGCGGCCGCCACACACTCCGCCTGTAGCCACAACACGAGGGTGACGGCCCGCGGGAACCGGGCCCGGCACAGCTCCGGCAGGGTGGATCCGGTCGCGATGCCCAGCTTGGCCGCGAGGTACTGCACCAGGACGGCGAGGCAGCTCGCTGCGACCACCACCCAGACCAGCTGATAGCCGTAGGTCGACCCGGCCAGCATGTTGGTGGCGACGTTGCCGGGGTCCACATAGGCGACCGCCGCCACGAAGGCGGGGCCCAGCGCCCGGACCGGCAGAAGAGACCGGAGGCCGCGTTCGTCCGGGGTCACGCCGCTCGGCTCGCCGGCGGAGCGCTCGGTCAGGAGGGACCGGTCCTCGCGAGGACTTTCCGCCATCGCAGGCTCCCTTCCAACCAGACAGCGGGACGTGCCCCAGCATGCGTGGGACCCGTTACAACGTCAATAGGCTTTCTAACAACAGCGATGTTGTTATGGACAACAACGGTGTGATCGTGTTCAGTGTGGGGTGTACCGCCCTACCGAGTCACTTCGAGGAGCTCGCATGACCATCGACCAGAGGCCGGGCAAGCAGGACGGCGGCGCTACCGGCCACCGAAGCCCCGGCGCAGCCCTACGTGCGGTGCTCGCCGAGGCGAACGCGGCGCCGATCATGGGCGTGCACGACGGACTCAGCGCGCGCATCGCGCTCGCCGAGGGCTTCCAGGCGCTGTGGGCGTCCGGATTGTGCATGTCCACCGTGCTGGGGGTCCGGGACAGCGACGAAGCTTCCTGGTCCCAGTTGCTCGCACTGGTGGAATCGATCGTCTCGAGCGTGGACGTGCCCGTCCTGGTGGACGCCGACACCGGTTACGGCAACTTCAACACCGCCCGCCGCTTCGCCTGCAAGGTGGAAAGCCTCGGCGGCGCCGGCATCTGCCTGGAGGACAAGCAGTTCCCCAAGATGAACTCCTTCGTCGGTGACGGGCACGCGCTCGCCCCGGTCGGCGAGTTCAGCGGGAAGATCCGGGCCTGCAAGGACGCCCAGATCGGTGCGGACTTCGTCGTGGTCGCCCGCACCGAGGCGCTCATCGCGGGGCACTCGGTGGGCGAGGCGCTGGCCCGGGCCGAGGCATACCGGGAGGCCGGCGCCGACGCGATCTTCATCCATTCCCGGCAACGGACGGTGGACGAGATCGCCGAGTTCGCGGTCGAGTGGGCCGGGCGGCACCCCCTGGTCATCGCCCCCACGACGTACTACGACACCCCGATCGCCCGTTTCCGTGAGCTCGGCATCGACGGCGTCATCTGGGCCAACCAGGGTCTGCGGGCAGCGGTGACCGCCATGCACGCGGCGTACGCCGAGATGTGGCGCGATCGCGGGGTGACCGGCATCGAACCGCGGATCGCGACCCTGAAGCAGATCTTCTCGCTGCTGCGTTACGACGAGCTCGAGGCCGCCGAGCAGCGTTACGCCGGCCTCATCAACTGACCGTTCGCCGGCGGTCCCGACCGGTGCCGCGAGTGCCGACCACCTGACCGGATAGGAGACGACGTTGGACCTGTTCGAAAAGCTCACGAGTGGCCCGCGAGGTCCGCTGGCGGCCTTGTCGCACGCCATCCACGGCAAGGCCAGCTTTCCCCGGCTGCGGGGTCCGATCGGCAGCCGGATGGAGTGGAACGGCCGGGAGATGCTGGTCTGGAGCGTCAACAACTACCTGGGCCTGGCCAACCTGCCGGAGGTGCGCGAGGCGGACGCCGAGTTCGCCAACCGTTACGGACTGGCCGCTCCCATGGGCTCGCGGATGATGACCGGCGAGACCGACGAGCTGGAGGCCCTCGAAACCGAGCTGGCCGACTACGCCCGTAAGCCCGCCGCGCTGTTCCTCAACTACGGCTACCAGGGCATGCTGTCGTTGATCGACTCACTGGTCACCCGGCACGACTGGATCGTCTACGACGCCGAGTGCCACGCCTGCATCATCGACGGCGTCCGGCTGCACGCCGGCAAGGCGAAATCGTTCCCGCACAACGACATCGCCCGCTTGGAGACGGTGCTCCAGCAGGTCGACAGTCTGCGCAAGCCGGGCGATTCGGTGCTGGTCATCAGCGAGGGTGTCTTCGGGATGTCCGGCGTACAGGGCCGGCTCGCCGACATCGTCGCGCTCAAGCAGAAGCACGAGTTCCGGCTTCTGGTCGACGACGCCCACGGCTTCGGCGTGATGGGACCCGACGGTGGCGGAACCGGTGAGGAGCAGGGCGTACAGGACGGGATCGACCTGTACTTCGGCACGTTCGCCAAGGCCGGCGCCAGTATCGGCGCCTTCGTGGCCGGGCCGGCGGAGATCGTCTGGCAGCTGCGCTACACGATGCGTTCGCAGATCTTCGCCAAGGGCCTGCCGTGGCCGATCGTCGCGGGCAACCGGGTGCGCCTGCGGCTGATGCGTACCCGTCCCGATCTGCGCAAGCAGTGTCTGGCCGTCAGCAGCGCGCTGCAGAGCGGGCTGCGTGAGGCGGGCTTCGATGTCGGGGCCACGGCCGCGCCGGTGACGCCGGTCATGTTCGACCTGCGCGACCTCGATGTCGCGGTCGGCCTGGAATTCATGGACCGGCTGCGGACGAAGTACGACGTCTTCTGCTCCGGCGTGATCTATCCGGTGGTTCCGCAGGGTGTGGGGCAGCTGCGTCTCATTCCCACCGCGGATCACACCATGGCCGATGTCGACCAGACGATCACCGCGATGGAGAGTGCGGCGCACGAGGTGCTCGGCTGGTCCGCGGCGGTGCCGGCGTGACCACTCAGGCGCCGCCCCGCCGGTTCGGCACCATGCCGGCCGCGGAGGTCCTGGCGCGGGCCCGGGCCCTCACCGAGCGGCCGGCCCCCGTGCCGGACCCTGACCGGTTGGCCGGCGAACGCGCCTTCTTCGAGAAGCGCACCACCCGATCGGCCGCGCTGGCCGAGACGGCACGTTCGCGGATCGGGGGCGGAACCGGCCATGTCGACGCCCTGACCACGCCGTACCCGCTGTTCATGGACCGCGGTGCCGGCGGCACGGTGACCGACGTGGACGGCAACACCTACGTCGACTGCATCCTGGCCGGCGGTGCGATCTCGCTCGGCCACAACCACCAGCGGCTGAACCGGGCAGTTCAGGAGGTCGTGGCCACCCGTACCGGCTTCCACGGCCACCTCGACGAGTACGAGCTGCGGACGGCCGACGCGATCTGCGCGATGTTCCCCGCCGCGGAGGCGGTGCGGTTCACCGCCTCGGGTGCCGAGGCCAATCTGGCCGCGGTCCGGCTCGCCCGCGCCGTCACCGGACGCCGGCGCATCGTCAAGTTCATGGGTCACTACCACGGCTGGGGCGACCAGTTCATGGTCGATCTCGAGGTGCCGGGCTCCGGTGCGTTCATGGCCGGCGGCGTCCCGGAGTCGCACTACGCCAACACGGTGCTGGTGCACCCGCACCGTCTGGAGGACCTGGCCGCTGTGCTTCGCGAGGGCGACGTCGCCGCGGTGCTGTCCGAACCGCTCGGTGGCGAGTCGGGCCTGGTGCCGTTCAACGACGGGTTCCACGCCGAGGCTGCCCGCCTGACCAGGGAGCACGGCGCGCTGTACGTCTTCGACGAGGTCGTCAGCGGCACCCGGGCCGGCCTCGGTGGTGCGCAGAGCGTCCTTGGCGTGGTGCCCGACCTGTTCACCCTCGGCAAGGGCCTGATGAACGGCTATCCGGGCTGCGGTGTGGTGGCCGGTCGGGCGGACGTCATGAGCGCAGCGGGCACGGGTCTGCCCTCCGACGGCCCGTTCGCCTACATCGGCGGCACCATGTCCGGCAACCCGCTGTCCATGGCGGCGGCCTACCACTGCCTGGCCGAGCTGGCCCGGCCCGGCGCGCTGGACGGCGCCATCGACCGTGCCGCCGAGCTGGTACGCCGGCTCAACGAGGTGTTCGACGCCAGTGAGTTCGGGTTTTTCGCGTACCACCTGGGCACGGTCGTGAAGATCGAGATGACGGCGCCGCACGCGTTCGGTGCGGACGCCCTCGACCACGCCGCCGAGATCATCCACCGGCGGACGCTGCTCGCCGACTACATGATCCCGGTCGCCAACGCCGGTGTGCTGTCCCGCATGGGTCGCGACATGCTCGCCCTCGAGCACACCACCGCCGACATCGAGAAGGTGGTGAACGCTTATGCCCGGCTCGTCGAGTTCCTCCGGTGAGCGGCGCATGCTGGTCACCGGCGCCTCCAGCGGGATCGGCCGGGCCACCGCGGAGCTTGCCGTCCGCCGCGGCTGGACGGTGTTCGGCACCTCGCGGGCACCGGAGCGGATGAGCGAGGCCGCCCGGCTGCCCGGCGTCACGTACGTGCCGCTCGATCAGGGCGACCCGGACGGGGTGCGCCGGTGCGCCGAGCGGGTGGGCCCGGTCGACGCGCTGGTCAACAACGCCGGGCAGAGCCTGGGCGGGCCGCTCGAGGACGTGCCCGACGAAGCGGTCCGCCGGCTGTTCGAGGTGGACGTGCTGGGGCCTGTCCAGCTCACCAAGGCGCTGCTGCCCGGCATGCGGGCCCGCGGCGGTGGCCGGATCATCTTCATCGGTTCCCTGATGGCCGACTTCCCGGTGCCGTTCCAGGGCGGGTACGCGGCGGCCAAAGGCGCCCTGCGGGGCTTCGTCACCGCCCTGCGCACCGAGGTCGCGCCGTTCGGCATCACGGCCGCCCTGGTCCAGCCCGGTTACTACCGGTCCGAGATCAATGACCGGCGCGAGTGGCACACCGTGCCCGGATCGCCGTACGCGCAGCGGATGCAGCAGGTCCGCGCGGCCGTGACAGCGGCGCATCAGCACGCCGGCGACCCCCGGGAGGTGGCCGAGGCCGTGCTGCGCCTGACGACGACGGCACGTCCACCGCTGGTGACCGCCGTCGGCAGCGGCGGACCGGCGCTGCGGCTGGCCCGGCGGTTCGTGCCCGACCGCGTGCTGGAGCGCCTGGTGGCCCGCCGGTACGGCATCACCGGCTCCGACCGTCCGCAAACGTTCGTGCCCACCCCGGACATCAGCGAAGGAGTGCAACCGTGACATCAGTCCTCAGTGGCCCGTCCGAGGAGACCGTGGCGAAGAAACGCACCGGTACGCTCATCGACACCGACGTGCACGAGATGATCGGCGGCGCCGAGTTCCTGGACTACATCGACGAGCCGTTCCGCAGCCGGATCCACCCGGACAACTGGATGGGCATCTCGATCCCGTACTCCTGGCCCACCACCGGTGGGCTCGCCCGGCCCGATGCGATCCCGCAGTCCGGGCTGCGCGCCGGCTCCGATTACCGGCTCATGCGCGAGCAGCACCTGGACGCCTATGACGTCGACTACGCCGTCCTCACGGGGCTGATGTACCCGGGGGAGTGGCGTACCCAGCCGGACTTCGCGGTCGCGCTCGCCCGCGGCTACAACGACTGGGTCATCGCCGAGTGGCTGGCCAAGGATCAGCGGTTCCTCGGCTCGATCCACGTGGCGGCCCAGTCGCCTCAGGAAGCGGCGGACGAGATCGACCGGCTCGGCAGCCACCCGCAGATGGTGCAGGTGATGCTGCCGGTCGTCTCGCACGACACGTTCGGCCGCGAGTTCTACCACCCGGTGTACGAGGCTGCCGTCCGTAACAATCTGGCCGTCGCCTTCCACCAGGGCGCCAACGTGCAGACAGCGGTGGGTCTGCCGCCGTACTACGTCGAGTGGCACACCGCGATCTGCCAGGCGTGGCAGTCGCAGTTGATCAGCCTGGTGATCGGTGGCGTGCTGGAGAAGTTCCCGGACCTGCGGGTGGCGATGGTCGAGTCCAGCTGGACCTGGCTGCCGCACCTGCTGTGGCGCTTCGATCACAACTTCCGCAGCCTGCGCCGCGAGGTGCCGTGGGTGAAGCGGCTGCCCAGCGAGTACATCCGTGAGCAGGTCAAGTTCACCACGCAGCCGATGGAGGTGGTGGACAACCCGAGCCACCTCTACCAGATGTTCGACATGGTGGGCAACGACGAGTTCCTGATGTTCTCGTCCGACTATCCGCACTGGGACTTCGACTCGCCGGAGCACTCGCTGCCGTCCACCTTCCCGGCGGACCTGCGTCGCAAGATCATGTACGAGAACGCGGCCAAGTTCTACCGGCTCGAGGACCGGGCATGAGCATCGGGGCCCGCCCGGCCGACACCGAGGTGCGGCACGTGGCCTGCGCCGTCACCGAGCTGCCCGAGGGCAGCATGAAAGCACTCGCGGTGGACGGCCGCCGGATCATCGTGGTCGCGGTCGGCAACGGTGAATACACCGCGCTGGCCGACTACTGTCCGCACCAGCGTGGGCCGCTCTCCGGTGGCTCGGTCGAGCGGATGTGGGTCAGCGACCGCGTCGGTGAACACGAACGCTCACCGGACACCTGGGTGGTCATCTGCCCGTTCCACAATTTCGAGACCGATGTGCGCACCGGCTGCCCGGTGCTGCCGCTGGGCCGGTCACGGGCGGCCACCTACCGCACCGCGGTGGAGGACGGGCAGGTCGTGGTCTACCGGCGCCGCGGGCAACGGGGCCGCGACTCATGACCGCCGACCGTGTCGTCGTCACCGGCATGGGACCGGTCAGTTCGATCGGCGTGGGCCTCGAGCGTTTCCACGAGGCCGCGCTCAAGAGCGTCAGCGGCATCCGGCCGATCACGTCGTTCGATCCGTCCCGGCTCTCGGTCCGCATCGCGGGCGAGGTCGATCTGCCCGAGTCGCTGGCGCCCTCGGGCCGGGACCGGCTCGCCGACGACAGGTGTACGCACCTGGGCATGGCCGCCACCCGGCTCGCGGTCGACGACAGCGGTCTGGATCTCACCGCGGAGGCCGACGGCCGGGTCGCCGTGGTGATCGGTACCGGCATCGGCGGCATCGGCACCTGGGAGAGCAACACCCGGGCGGTCATCGAACGCGGTGAACGGGCGATGCGGCCGCGGTTCATCCCGATGGCCATGCTGAACGCCCTCAGCGCCCGGATAAGCCTGGAGTACGGCCTGCACGGCTCGGTCCTGACGATGGTGTCGGCCTGCGCCTCCGGACCGGACGCCATCGCGTGCGCGGCCATGCTCATCCGCTCGGGCGAGGCCGATGTGGTGATCGCCGGCGGCGCGGACGCGCCTGTGGTGGAGACGATCGTCGGAGGATTCGCCCGGATGCGCGCGCTTTCGGTGTCCGACGGGGACCCCGCCCGGGCGAGCCGGCCGTTCCACACCGATCGGGACGGCTTCGTCATCGCCGAGGGGGCCGGGGTGCTCGTCCTCGAATCGCTCGACCATGCCCGGCGTCGGCAGGCGCGCATCCACGCCGAGCTCACCGGTTACGGCAGGTCCTCGGACGCGTTCCACGCGACCATGCCGCAGCCGGACGGCTCGGGCGCCCGGCGCGCCATCACCTCGGCGCTGCGCTCGGCCGGTCTCGCCGCCGAGGATGTCGCACACGTCAACAGCCACGGCACCGGCACACCCTTCAACGACGCGGCCGAGACGATCGCTCTGCACTCGGCGCTGGGGGCGGCGGCACCGGAGATCCCGGTGACGGCCAACAAGTCGATCACCGGTCACTGTCTGGGTGCGTCCGGCGCACTCGAGGCCATCGCCTCCATCCAGGCGATCACCAGCGGACTGATCCCGCCGATCGCCAACCTGGACAGGCCGGACAAGCAACTACACCTCGACCTCGTACGCGACGAACCGCGGGAGGCCGACGTGCACAGCGTGCTCACGAACAGTTTCGCGTTCGGCGGCCACAACGTGGCCCTCGTCTTCGGCCGGATGAGCTGACGTGCGGGAGGCAGCGCGATGGGGACCGTGATGGACGTCGGCACCCTCGTCCGGACGTTCGGGCTCATCGGGGTCCTGGTCGTGCTGGTGGTCGAGTACGGCTTCCCGATCGGCTTCTTCCTGCCCGGTGACTCGTTGCTGGTGGTGGCCGGGGTGGCGGCGTCGCCGGCCGCGGCGGCGCAGTTCGACCACCGGCTGTCGCTGACCGGCCTGTTGATCGGGGCGCCGCTGTGTGTCATCGCCGGTGCCCAGGCCGGGCATGCCGCCGGACGGGCTGTCGGCGCCCGGGTGTTCAGCGGCGCCTCACCCCGGCGCCTGCGTCACCTGCGGCGGGCCGAGCGCGCGTTCTTCCGGCTCGGCGCGCCCGCGTCCATCGTGCTGTCCCGCTTCATCCCGGTGGTTCGTACCTTCATCAGCCCCGTCGCGGGCGCGGTCGGTTACCCCTGGCGAAGGTTTCTGCTCTGGAACGTCGTAGGCGCACTGTGCTGGGCCGAAGGAATCATCCTGCTCGCCTATCAGGTCGGCGACCTGCTGGCGGACAAGCTCGAGTGGGTGGTTGCCGCGGTGATCGCGGCGGCGGTGATCCCGCTCGTCGTGGATCTGACCCGGCACCGCCGGACGCGCGGCGCAGCGCCGGTGCCGGAACGCGACGCCGGCCGGGACGTCGAATCGACCCGGCCGCGGACCTCATCGACCGAAGGAAGATCATGACAGACACGGAATCGACGACCGAGCAGATTCCTCAGGAGCTGTTCGACCACCGTTACATGCAGGATCCGCACGCGGTCACGGCGATGCTGCGGCGCACCGCGCCGGTACGGCCGGTGATCACTCCCAACGGCCTCAAGGTCTGGCTGGTGACCAGGTACGACGACGTCCGGCTGGTGATGAACGATGCGCGGGTCAGCAAGAACATGCTCGGGGCCGGCGATCTGATCGAGCGCAACATGATGGTGCCCGCGAAACGGCGGCACTTCAACCCGGACATCATCGACTACATGCTCAACACCGATCCGCCCAAGCACACCCGGCTGCGGACGCTGGTGCTGAGAGCCTTCACGGCCGGCCGGGTGGAGAAGATGCGGCCCCGGGTCCAGGCGTTCGCCGACGAGATCCTCGGCGCGTTCCGGGCGGGCGACGAGATCGACGTGGTCGACCAGCTGGCGTTCCGGCTGCCGATGATGGTGATCCTCGACCTGCTGGGCATCCCGCTGTCGGACACCGAACGGCTTCGCGGCTGGGTTGATGCGCTGGTCACCACGGACGATCCGGCCTCGGTGGAGGTGGCCGGCAGCGCGGTCGTCGCCTATCTCTCCGAGCTGATCGAGGCCAAGCGGGTGCGGCCCGACGAGGGGATGCTGTCGTCGCTCGTCAACACGCCGGACGACGAGGACCAGCTCACCGGGGCCGAGCTGATGTCGATGATCTTCCTGCTGGTCGTCGCCGGGTACGAGACCACCGTGCACACCATCGGCAACGCCACGCTCTCCCTGCTGACCAACGCGGACCAGCGTGAGCTGCTGCAACGCGAGCCGGAGCGGATCGCCGGGGCGATCGACGAGCTCATGCGTTTCGACACCGCGGTCAGCACCGCGACTTTCCGGTTCACCACCGAGGCGATCGAGCTCAGCGGCGTGGAGATCCCGGCCGGCGAGTTCGTCCTGGTCTCCCTGCTGTCGGCGAACCACGACGAGGACCGATTCCCGGACGGCGCTGAGCTGGACGTCACGCGGTCGGCGCGCGGCCACGTCGCCTTCGGCTACGGCATCCACTACTGCATGGGCGCGCAGCTGGGCCGGATGGAGGTGGAGATCGCCCTGAGCGGCCTGCTTCGCCGGTTCCCGGACATGCGGCTGGCGGTGCCGGCCGATCAGCTGGTCTGGCGACCCAGTCTGCTGATGCACGGCCTGGAACGTCTGCCCGTGCGGCTGTGAAGCCGCCTCGCGGGACGTGAGCAGCAGTAACCTGCCGCCCGGCCGGGATCCGGGCACCGGCGGTCGTCTAGGCTTGGACCACTCGATGTAGACGTGCGGAACCGCTGAATGCGACCGTCGACTCAGACTGGCGACGACAATGGCAACGAAGGACGAATCGGCGGATTCCGCGAACAAACGGCTGGAGCGAAGCGGTGCGTCTCGCGATCGGCTCCTGAGCGCAGCGATGGACCTGTTCGCGGAGCAGGGATTCCGTAACACCACGGTCGGTGACATTGAAGCCCGAGCCGGGCTGGCGCCGCGCTCCGGAGCTCTCTACCAGTACTTCTCCAGCAAGGAGGAAGTGCTTCGGGCGGGGATCCTCCGGCAGGTCGAGGAACTCGGCCGGGTACTGCCGGTGATGGATCTGCTGCCCCTGGCCGATCTCCGCTCCGAGGTCATCATGCTGGGCCGGTGGAGTCTGCAGGACCTGGCCCGGCGAGAACCGCTGGACCGGCTGCTGCGTCAGGAGGGTCACCTCTTCCCGGAGTTGCGCAGCGAACTGCGGGACGCGGTGCACGACGACTCCTTCCGGCAGATCGCCGGTTGGCTCAAGCGGCTGGCTGAGGACGTCGGCGCCAAGGACCTGGACCACGAGGCGCTGGCGCTGACCATGGTCGGCTCCCTCGGCTACTACCGAATGCTCGAGTCGATCTACGGCGAGAAGCCGCTCGGCGTCGATGACGACCGCGTGCTGGCGGTATGGGTCGACGCCTGCATGGCCATCGCCGAGCGTTTCGGCCTCGACAAGCGCAAGCCGGCCCGGACCGACTAGCGACCCCGCCCGCTGGTGGTCGGGCCGCTCAACGAACGTGCGACCACCGGAAAGGGGCAACCCGTGCTTCCCGACGCCCTGCCACGTCCCCGTGACCACCAGGATTCCCGCCGGCTCGCCGAACGACTCGGCGAGTCGCTCCGGATCCGGCGATTCAGCAAGATGCGCACCGAGGCGGTGCCGCAATGGCTGCGGCAGCGCCGGGAGAGCCAGGAGTACGAGGTCAGCCGCTGCCCGCTGGAGAGCCTGGCGGACTGGAACCTCGCCCCCGGCACGGGTGACATCGTGCACCGGGCCGGCCGCTTCTACGCCATCGCCGGCCTGGAGGCGCAGGCCGGCGACGCGCCACCCCGGTCGCAGCCGGTCATCGTGCAGCCCGAGATAGGCATCCTGGGTGTGCTCGCCAAGGAGTTCGACGGCGTGCTGCACTTCCTGCTGCAGGCGAAGATGGAGCCGGGCAACGTCAACGTCCTGCAGCTCTCACCGACGGTGCAGGCGACCCGGAGCAACTATCAGCGGGCGCACGGTGGCCGGACCCCCGACTATCTCGAGCACTTCCTCGCCACGAGCGGGGGCATCGTGCACCATGACTCGCTGCAATCCGAGCAGGGGTCCTACTACCTGCACAAACGCAACCGCAACATCGTCGTCGAGACCACCCGGGAAGTGCCGGTGCGGGACGGTTTCTGCTGGCTGACCCTGGGACAGGTCACCGACCTGAGCCGGCTCGACAATGTGCTCAACATGGACGCGCGTACGGTGTTCTCCGCGCTGGCCGCCAGCGGGGGAGGGCGCCTGCCCACCCCGTTCCGGGATGCGCTGGCCCGCTCACTGCACGAGCATCGCATGCTGCTCAGCACGCCCGCGCTGCTCAGCTGGCTGACCGAGGCGCGTACCAACCGGACGGTGCGCCAGCGACGGGTGCCGTTGCGTCAGGTCGCCGGCTGGCGGCACGTCGATGGGGAGTTGCGGCCGGACGACGACACCGGCCTGTCCGTCATCGGCGTCGACGTGCGTGCCAGCACCCGGGAGGTGTCGCACTGGAATCAGCCGATGATCACCAGTGCCGGGACCGGACTGCACGCCTTTGTGGTGAAGTCCTTCGACGGCGTGGCCCACGTCCTAGTGCGGGCGCACACCGAGCCGGGCACGCAGGACGTCGCCGAGATCGGTCCCACTGTGCAGACCGGACCGCAGATGTTCGCCGATCCCCGGGCCGAGGCCGAGATCCGCCGCTACGTGCTCGCGTCACCGCCGGCCCGGGTGCACGCCGACTGCGTACTGTCCGAAGAGGGTGGTCGCTTCTATCACGTGCAGAATCGCTACATGATTGTCGAGGCGGACGCCGGTTTCGCACCCGATCTGCCCCCCGACTACGCATGGGCCACTCTGCGGCAGCTGGCCGACCTGGTGCGCTTCGGCAACCAGCTGAACATAGAGGCACGCAGCTTGCTGTGCCTGCTGTACGGCGTCTGATGTCCGCGGTCCGGCTCGGCGTGCTCTCCGGTGCTGACATCGCCGTGCGCCGCATCCTTCCCGCGTTGCGTGACCGGCCGGACGTGCGGCTGGCCGCGGTGGCGAGCCGTGACCCGGCGAAGGCCCGGCGGGTCGCCGACGCCTTCGGCTGCGCAGCGGTCACCGGGTACGAGAAGCTGCTGGAACGCGATGACGTCGACGCCGTCTACGTACCGCTGCCGCCCGGTCTGCACACCGAGTGGGTGAGCCGGGCGCTGGCCGCCGGCAAACACGTGCTGGTGGAGAAGCCGGCCACCGTCTCGGTGACGGACACCGCCCGGCTGACCCTGCAGGCCGCGGCGCGGGGGCTGGTACTCCGGGAGAACTACATGTTCCCGCACCATGCGCAGCATCGCGCGGTCCGGGATCTGATCTCCCGCGGTGAGATAGGGCGGGTGCGTAGCCTGACCGCCACCTTCACCATCCCGCCGCGCGACCCCGCGGACATCAGGTACCAGGCCGCTCTCGGCGGCGGTGCCCTGTTCGACCTCGGCGGCTACCCGGTGCGCGTCGCCCGGTACTTCCTGGGATCGAACCTGACCGTGCTGGCCGCCGGCCTGCGCACCGGGGCGGCGGCCGACGACCCCGTGGACGTCGCCGGCCACGCCGTGCTGTGTACCACCGACGGGGTTCTCGCCCATCTCACGTTCGGCCTGGACGGCCCCTACCGGTCGGAGTACCGCATTGCCGGGTCGCGCGGAGACATCGAGGTGAACCGCGCCTTCACACCTCCGGCCGACCACCCTCCGGAGATCACCGTCACCCGCTCCGGGGGGAGCGAGCGCCTCGTACTGCCGCCGGACGACCAGGTCGGCAACGCGCTGGGGGCGTTCCTGCGGGCGATCCGGGAGGGGGACAGCCACCCGGACGCCGGGATCGTACGCCAGGCGCAGCTGGTCGAGGAGATCCGCCGGCGGGCCTGCCCGGCCCAGCCTGCGGTCCGGTCGCTCACCAGGCCTGCTGCAGCGCCTCCCGTACGGTGGGCCGATCCAGGGTGATCGGCGTGTTGTCCGCGCGAGCGGTGCCCAGGGCGTCCGCGACGATCCCGTCGAGCTGATCCGGCCCTACCCCGTACGCACGCAACCGGTGGTCGAAACCGGCCGAGCGCACCATCGAGCTCAACGTGGCCCCCATGCCGGCCGGCTGGTCGCTACCGAGCAGCTCGGCCATCTCGGCCAGCCGCCGGCCGACGAAGCCGGCCCCCCGGGGGTCGGCACAGGACTCGTCGAGGCGCGCGCAGGCCGCCGGGAGCAGCGCCGCGAGGGCGAGCAGGCACGCCAGCCCGTGCGGCACTCCGAACCGGACGGTCAACGGATAGGCGACCGCGTGGCCGACGGTCGTCCGGGTGCGGTTGATCGCCAGGCCGGCGTCGATCGCCAGCAGGCTCATCCGCTCGC
Source organism: Actinoplanes sp. NPDC048791 (assembly GCF_040650095.1). Classification (NCBI taxonomy): domain Bacteria; kingdom Bacillati; phylum Actinomycetota; class Actinomycetes; order Micromonosporales; family Micromonosporaceae; genus Actinoplanes; species Actinoplanes sp. NPDC048791. Next base: position 15,838 of record NZ_JBEZGQ010000016.1, read on the forward strand.
GGCTGGCCGGATCCCACCGCCGCGGCCCGGGCTGCAGCAGAGCGCTGATGCCCCGGGCCGCCCGCGCGGCGAAACGCCGGGACTCTGCCGTCGACCGCAACGACCAGAGCGACTCGAGCGCGTGCGCCAGCGCGTCGAATGCGCAGCTGAAGGTCACCTCGGCGGGTCAGGTGGCGGTCAGCGCCGGGTCGACGATGGAGATGTCGGCGTGCACCTGCGGACGGTCCAGGGAATGCTTGCGCCCGTTGACGTACACCGTCGCGAACTGGGTCACCTCGCTGCCCGTACCCGCGGTTGTCGGGAGCAGGAGAAGCGGGATCCGGATGTCCGGGCCGGCGGCCTCGTCGCCGGAGAGCGCGGCGATCGCGCGCTCGCGGTCCGGTGGCAGGCTGCGGACCAGCTTGGCGGTGTCCATGGCGGAACCGCCACCGATACCGACGATCACATCGGGGCGCTCCCGGTGGGCCAGCCGGCACCCGACGAGCACGTCGTCCAGATCGGGGTTCGGGCGGAAGCCCGTGAAGACGCTGACCTCCCGCCCGGCCAGCGCCGGTGACAACCCGCTGCGGGCCAGGCCGGAGCCGGAGCCGACGAGAAGCACCCGCCGGGCCCCCATCGCGTCCACCGCGGCGCGCAGCGCGCCCGCGGCGTCGCGGGTCAACAGCAGCTCGTGCGCCGCCGCACCGGTCGGGGTCACCGGGAAGCAGTGGGGAACGGGACGGTGACGGTCTTGATGGTGCTCATCTCCCGGACCGAGCACCGTATCCCCTCGCGGCCGACCCCGCTCGCCTTCACCCCGCCGAACGGGATGTGCGGCGAGTCGAAGTGCGGGCCGTGGTCGAGGTTGACCGCACCGACCCGCAGGCCGGCAGCGATCTCCCAGAACGCGGTGACGTCCCGGGTGACGACACCGGCCTGCAGCCCGTACGGCGTGCCGTTGGCCACCTCGATCGCCTCCGCCGTCGAGCCGACCCGGATCACCGGAGCCACCGGACCGAAGGTCTCGTTCTGCACGAGCTCGCTGCTCGCCGCGACGTGGTCCAGCACGGCCGGCTGCATCAGCGCCTCCACGCGTTCGCCGCCGTGCCGCAAGGTGGCGCCGTCCTTGACGGCGAGCGCGATCCGGCGCTCCACCTCGGCGGCGGCCGCCGGGCTGATCAACGGCCCGATATCAGTGCTGTCGAGCCGGGGATCCCCGGCCCGTCGCCTCGCGGTGGCCGCCACCAGCAGGTCGACGAACTCGTCGGCCACCCGGTCGTCGACGATGATCCGCTTGATTCCCCGGCAGGACTGCCCGGCCGTGGCGAATGCCCCGTCGGTCGCCAGGGCGACCGCACGCGGGAGATCGGCGTCGCCGAGCACGATCAGCGGATCGTTGCCGCCCAGCTCCATCACCAGGCGCCTACCGGCGGCGGCCCGGGCGACCAGCCGGCCCGTGGCGACGCTGCCGGTGAAGGTCACCATGTCGACACCGGGGTGGCCGACGACCAGCGGTCCCACCACCCCGGGCTCGCCGGTGAGGACGGCGAGCATCCCGGCCGGGAGACCGGCATGGACAAGCAGTTCCGCGAAGCGCAACGCCGTCAGCGGCGTCTGCTCCGAGGGCTTCACCACCACGGCGCAACCCGCGGCGACGGCGGGAGCCACCTTGACCACCACCTGGTTGAGCGGGCGGTTGAACGGTGTCACGCCGGCCACCACCCCGACCGGCTCGGCGATGGTCACGGCGAGCCGGTCCCCGTCGGGCAGGGGGATGGACTCGCCGCGCAGACGCTCGGCCTCCGCGGCCGCGACGCGGAGGTTTCCCGCGGCGCGGGAAACCTCCCTCGTCGTCTCTCGACGGCACACCCCGGATTCCGCGGTGATCAGTTCCGCGAACTCCACGGCTCGGGCCTCGACCGCCTCGGCGGCGCGGAGCAGGATCCCGGCCCGTTCGGCCGGTGCCAGCACACGCCGGCGCTCGGTCAGCAGGTGCACCGCCTCCTCCACCTCCGCGGCGCCGTCGCGGGCCACCGAACCGATCACGTCACCGGTCCACCGGTTGAACACCGGCACCTCGGTGCCGGCCGGCTGGATGCGACCGTCGAGGAACATCACTCCTCGCTGTTCTTCACGACGAAACGCTCCTCGAGGGCCGAGAGCTTCTCGTACTCGAAGACCTCGAAGAGCTCGGGGAAGGTCATCCGTAGCCCGTAGGCGTCCCAGAACTCCTGGGTGGTGCCCTTGTCACGCAGCTCGGCGAACATCTTGCGCAGGATGGAGGCGGCCGCCATCCACCCGGACAGCGGATAGATCGCCAGGTTGTAACCGATCGCCTCCAGCTCCGCGGTGGTCAGCCACGGTGTCTTGCCACCCTCGACCATGTTGGCCAGCAGCGGGACGTCGATCTCGTCACGTACCCGCTTCATCTCGTCGACGGAGAGCATCGCTTCCAGGAAGATGCAGTCCGCGCCGGCCGCGGCGTACTCCTTGGACCGTTTGATCGCTTCGTCGAGACCGAGCTTCTCCCGCGCGTCGGTGCGCGCGATCAGCGTCCAGTCCGGGTCCTCGCGCGCCTCGACCGCCGCCTCGATCTTGCCGATCATCTCTCTGGTGGAGATCAGGCGCTTGCCTTCCAGGTGGCCGCAGCGCTTGGGGACGACCTGATCCTCGAGGTGCCCACCGACGATGCCGGCCCGCTCGAACTCACGGACGCACCGCCAGGTGTTCATGGCGTTGCCGTAGCCGGCGTCGATGTCCATGATCACCGGCAGGTCCACGGCGAGCGTGATGTTCTTGGCGTTCGTGGCCATCTCGGTGATCGTGGCGAAGCCGAGATCCGGCAGCCCGAGCATGCTGGCGGACGTGCCGGAACCGGTCATGTGCACGGCCTGGAAGCCGGTCTGGGCGATGACCTTGGCGGACAGTGCGTCGTAGGCGCTGGGGACCACGAGGATCTCCGGCGCCAGCATCATTTCCTTGAACTTGCTGGCTCGCGACACGCTGGGGTTCTCCTTCACGTCAGAGGGCTCGTCCGCTCCGCCACGGCCTCGGCCAGGCGGAGAAGCTGGTTGTACTGGTTGAGCCGGTCGCCGCGGCGCGGGCCACCGACCTTGATCAGGCCGGCGCCGACCGCCACTGCCAGATCACACATCGCGGTGTCGCCGGTCTCGCCCGAGCGGTGCGACACCGCCAGCCGCATCCCGGCCGTCTGCGCCGTCCGTGCCGCCGACAATGCGCCCGTGACGGTTCCGGCCTGGGTGGGCTTCAGCAGGATCCCCCCGGCGAGCGCCGGATCGATACGGGCGGCGTCGGTCGCGAACAGGTCGTCGCCGTACACCGTCGTCCCCGGCGGCAGCCGGGCGGGCAGCTTCAGCCAGGCGTCGTCGTCCGCGGGGTCGTACGGATCCTCCAGGTAGGACATCGGCACCACCCCGCCGGCGAGCTCGGCCAGCCGGTCGGCGAATGCCCCGGCCTCGAGGACCGCCCCGGCGAAGCGGTACCGGCCGGGGGCGACACACATGTGTTCCGCCGCGACGTCCACGCCGATCGAGCATTGGCCGACCCGCCCGGCTCGCTCGATCGCCTCACGCAGCAGGGCCACCTGCGTGGCGCTGTCGGCGGGGATCAGCATCCCGCTGGACGCGGAGAGCCGCGGTGCGCCGTGGTCGCGGGTGGCGAGCTCGGTGGCCACGGCGAAGACGTCCAGGGCCAGTCCGACGTCGTCGATCAGCCCCGCGGTCTCCGGAACGAGCATCACCTGCTGGAAGCCGTCCGGCTCCCCGGCGTGGTGGATGCCGCCGGAGAACACGTTGACCAGCAGCCGCGGCACGCCGGGGACCGTACCGGCGGCCGCCGCGAGGTACTCGTGCAGCGAGCGGCCCTGTCGAGCGGCCCCGGCGCGGGCGAACGCGACCGACAGCGCCACAGTCACGTCGGAGCCGAGTGACCCGGTGGCGTCCAGCTCGCGCAGCAACAGGTCGAACTCGGCCTGCGGCCCGGCCGGCTGCCCGACCAACGATCGGTCCAGCTCCGCCACGAGTCCGGTGTGCTCGAAGGACCCGAGGGTGTTGTCCGCCCGCCGCCCCCGCTCCCGCCGCCCCGGTGCGATTGCCCGGGGCGCGGAACCGCGGCCGGTGACTCCGTCGGTGAAGGCGAGATCGGCCTCGACGGTGACCTGTGCCCGTGAGTCCAGGATGCCGCGCAGACGCAGACCGGAGACCCGGGTCATGTCGTGGTCCGGATGGAGATGAGCCAGCCGAGCAGATCCTTCGCCCGCTGCACCGGCAGGGCGCCGCGCGCGGCGGGCCCCTCCCCGAAGGCGGTCACCGCGTCCGGCCGGACGCCGGGCCCGAAGACGACGGCGGGCACCTGATCGGCCGAGTGGATGCCGAGCGCACACGGGGTGGCGTGATCGCACGTGACCACCAGGGTGTCGGCCGGGGTCAGCCGATCAGCGAGCGGACCGACGAACCCGGCGTCGATCTCACTGATCGCCCGGACCTTGTCCGCCGGCTGGCCGTCATGGCCCGGCTCGTCCGGTCCCTTGAGATGGACGAAGACGACGTCCGCCGGGTCGGCCAGCACGGCCGGCACCAGTTCCTGGTAGAACTGCGGATCGGTCTGCCCTGGACCCGTACGCGCCGTCGTGAACCGGCCACCGATCAGACCGGCCAGTCCGCGCTCGGCGGGCACCTGCCCGTACATCGACAAGGCGAGCTTGCCGGCGGCGAAGCCGGGCAACTTCGGTGGCCGGCTGCCCCCGTCGCGCACCAGGATCGTGTTCGCCGGGCGCCGGCCGGCCCGCGTACGGGTCTCGTTGACCTCGCTGCGCCGCAGGATCTCGCCGCTCTGCCGGACGAAGTCGTTCACCAGCATCGCGGTGTACCCGGCCGCGTCGTCGTCGACCAGAGGCTTGGCCTCCAGCGGAGTCGACACCGGGGTGTTGACGGGGATGCCGAACGCCCCCCGGTTGACGAATCCGGGATCGGTGTTGCTGACCTGGCCGGACAGTGGCACCGTCCGGCTGGTGAAGGCGAGGATCCCGCGGTGCCGGCCGAAACCGGTGAGCCGCAGCGTCACGCCCGCCGGCATGGTCACGCCGGCCAGGAGTTCCTCGACCAGGACGGCCAGCTCCGCGTCGGACAGATCCCGGGAGGTCCGCCGGTCGAGCTCGCCGGATCCCGGACGGGCACTGGCGAAGTTGATCCGGAACGCCGCGCAGTAGCCGCCGCCGGCTTCCAGGAAACCCATCCCGAGGCCTTCGAGCGGACCGCGTCCGGTGTAGTGGACCAGCGGGTCGTATCCGAGCAGAGCCATCGCCCCGGAGTCCGACTCCGGCGGCACCCGCTCGCCGATGACATCGAGCAGCCCGGATACGCCGGCTGTGGCGAGCCGGTCCAGGTGGGGCGTCGCGGCGGCCTCGAACGAGGTACGGCCACCCAGGGCCGGATCCGGCCGGTCACCGCCCCCGCACAGGGCGATCAAGAAGATCCGTCCCGCGACCGGCTGCCTCGCGAATTCGGACATCGCTGCCACACTCCTTGATCACTCGGGCGACGCCCGGCGCCACCAGCTCTTCCCAGGGCAGAGACGAGGCGATGGCCTGCCGTACGCGGCTGCCGCTGATCGGTTTGTCGGTGCGCCGCCACATCAGTTCGGTCACGAGTCCGAGGGACCGGAACCGCTCCAGCTTCGTGTCGCCCCACTCGTCGTAGACCGTGAGCAGGTAGACGGCGTCGCGGGGTGCGTAGTAACGCAGGCGTTGCGGGAAGCTGTGCGGGAACGGCACGATCCGCAGGCGTTCACGGGCGATGCCGGCCTCGGTGAGCGCGGCCTCGGTCATCAGGTACCGCTCGTAGTAGGTCCACGGGTTCGCTTCGTCGGTGCTGCGGGCCGGGTCGGACTCCTCGACGGCGATCTGGGTGGGATCCGGATTGGTGATCCCGACGACGAGCACGTCGGCCCGCTCGGCGCCGGCCAGCAGGTACTCGAGGTGGCCGAGGTGCAGGGGCTGGAACCGGCCGTGGATGACGGCCACCGGATGCCTGCTCATCCGACGGGCTCCCCGACGAAGGCGCGGAACCGCCGGGCGACCTCGGACGGGGTCACCCGGGGCCGGCCCAACGGCGACTGCGACCCCGGCTCGATCGGCAGGTGGATGAAGGAGGGGCCCGGTCCGTTCAGGGCGCTGTGCAGCGCCACGGTCAGATCGGCCAGGCCGTGGCACCGGTGCACCTGGGCATATCCGCAGGCGGCGGCCACTGCGGCGACGTCGACGGCGGCGGACAGCGTGCGCTGGCCGCCGGTTGAGTCGTGCACGCCGTTGTCGAGCACGATGTGCACGAGGTTGTCCGGGCCGTGCGTCGCCGTCGTCGCCAGGCTGCCCATCCGCATCAGCAGTGCGCCGTCGCCGTCGATGACCACGACCGGCCGGGGTGTGTGCAACGCGACCCCGAGACCGACCGACACGGCGGAACCCATCGCGCCGACCAGGTAGAAATGCTGCGGGCGGTCGGCGATGGTGTACAGCTCCCGGCTGGTCTTGCCGGTGGTGGAGACGACCGCCGCGTCGTCCGGCAGCTCGGTGAGCAGGGACTCCAGCGCGGCCCAGCGGGTCGGCGCCGGTGCGTCGGGGTACGAGACGAGCCGCGGCTCGCGAGCGGCAGGCGCCGCCTCGTGCAACGGCTCGTCGATCACCCGGCCGGCCGGGAGCACGACGGCGTACGGCAGCTGTTTGTCCCGCAGGAACTGCCAGGCGCTGTGCATCGCGCGGGGCAGCTCCGCCGGCGTCGCCGGTAACAGGCCCCAGGGGATCTCCATGAGATCGAGCAACGAGCCGGTGATCCGCCCCATCAACTCGTGCTGGGGCTCGTCGGGACGGCCCGGCTCACCGCGCCATGTGATCATGGCCAGCAGCGGTATCTGCGCCGGATAGCTCAGCGAGGTCAACGGATTCACCATGTTGCCAAGGCCGGAGTTCTGTCCGATGGCGCAGCCCAGGCCGCCGCCGAGCCACGCGCCCGCCGCGATCGCCGCGGCCTCGCCCTCGTGCGTCGCGGCCAGGTAGCGCACCCCCGGATCGCTGATCGCCCGATTGATCACCGGGGTGAGGTACGAGCACGGCACCCCCGTGACGGTGGTGACCCCGCCGGCGATGAGCTCCGCCATCAGGCCTCCCGCGTCGATCATCGTGCTCCTCGGGCGGCCGGTCCGGTGCCTGCGTGGCCGGGTGTGGGTTGCTGCTTCATGCGACCTGTCCTTCCGGTGGTGGCGTTCCGCCGACGAGCACGGCGCGTATCCCGGCAGCGACCCGGCGCCGCAGGCTGAGCTCCGACTCGTGGGACAGGAACGCGCGGTGCGAACTGACGATGACGTCGTCGCGGGCGAGCAACCGCCGGCCGGGCTCGGTCCGGTTGGGGTCCTCGGGCGAGAAGACGTCCGAGGCGTACCCGCCGAGCCGGCCCTCGCTCAGCGCCGCCAGCACGGCAGCCAGGTCGACCAGGCCGCCTCGCGCGGTGTTGACCAGCAGGGTGCCGGGGCGGGCGGCGGCCAGCACTGCCGTGTTCACGAGGTCACGGGTCTCGGCGGTCAGTGCGGCGTGCAGGATGACGGCATCGGACCGCTCGAACAGCTCGGTCAGCCGGTCGACCCGGTCCACCCCGTGGCTGGCCATGAGGTCCGCCGGCACGTACGGGTCATGGGCGAGCACCCGGCGGTAGAACGGCTGCAGTTTGCGGGTGGTGGCGCGCCCTATCCGGCCGAAGCCGACGATGCCGGCGACCCGGTCCGCGGCGCGGCGCGGGATCTGGCCCCGGTGAATGCCCCATTCATCCGCTCGGACCAGCCGGTCCTGGACGCAGATTCCCCTTTCGAGGGCGAGCAGCAGCGCCAGGGTGTGCGTGCTGACCTCGTCGCCGCAGTAGTCCGGGATGTGGAAGCCGTACACGCCACTGCGTCGCAGCAGCTCGCCGTTGAGGTTGTCGATGCCGACCCCGCTACGGGCGATCACCCGGCAGCCGGGGCCGGCCGCTTCGATCAGCTCCGGCGTCACCTGGCAGCGATAGACGACCAGGGCATCGGCGCCCTTGACCGCCTGGTGCAGCTGCTCGCCGGCGAGCACGTAACCGGCGTCGAACGGTCCCAGCTCGACGGAGATCCCCGGGCCGAGGATCCCCCGCTCGAGCTCGGCGCGCTCCGGGCGCAGGCTGCCCGTCTCGTCGACCGCCCAGGCCGGATCGGTGTACACCACCCGCAGGCCGGCCATCAGCTGTCGTATCCCCAGCCGCGGGTGTCCCGGCGGCTGCGGCGCGCAGTGGCGGCGACGGCGAACGTGTTGGTGAGCTCGAACAGATCGAGGTAACCGGCCCGGCTGCCGGAGCCGAACCGCAACACCGAGCCGGTGCCCGACCAGCGATGCCGGACGAACGGACCGGCCCAGGCCGACGCGTCGACCTCCAGCCCGGCCGACTGCCAGGCGCCGTGCTGATCCTGCCAGCTCAGCGCCGGTGCGCCGGAGATCACGAGATAGTGGCTCTCGTTGGCCTCGACGAGGTCGCCGCCGTGCTCGCCCGCGGCCGTCTCGACCTGCAGGAATGTTCCGCTGAGGTCGCTCAGGTGCGGCGCGCTGGCCATCGACGCGACCCGGTATCCGCGGAAGTCCCGCTGTGTCCGGCGGCCCTCGGCCACGGACGTCCACGTCTTGCCGACCGGGTCGTGCCGCCGCTCCGGCGGCAGCAACAGCCGGTAGTCGAAACCGAGAGCCGAACCGAGGGCGCGCATCTCCGGCAGCGAGCCGAACGGGTCGGTGAGGATCTGCTTGACGCCGGCCTCGGTGATGCCCGCGGCCGCGGCCGCGCCGGCGGTGTCGTAGCAACGACGGGCCAGCAGAAGCTCGAGGAGAGCGGCCGGCTCGGTCCGTTCGGGCAGCGCGTCGAGGAAGTTGGCGAAGGCGGGCTCGGACCAGGTGTTCAGCTCCTCGACCAGCGGCACCAGATTCGACTGTCCGGTATACGAGACGATGCGGGCGGCTTCCGCACCGGCCAGCGAGTACGAGTGCGGGCAGTACGACGGCTCCACGTAGGAGTCGCCGGTGATCCACCGGTCGGTGTCCCGGTTGGCCTCGAGCACCTGCCAGGTGGCCTCGGAGAGGTTCTCACCCCAGCGCCCGTGGATGTCCCCGGGGCCGAGGTTGACCGTGATGGCCGGCTCGAGGTGACCGTTGTTGAGTGCCGGCAGCCGGCCCGACGGGCACAGGATGTCCAGGATCACCGGTGACACCCGGCCGGCCGGGGCGGCCATCGAGTAGTAGTTGTAGAAGTGGATGCCGTCGCGTTGGATCGGCCGGCACGTGTCTCGCAGCTCCTGCGCCGACTGCAGGACCACGGTCAGGTCCGGCTCGGTGTTCGTCGACAGCTGTCCCGGCTCCACGCGCAGCGCGGCCGCGCAGGCGCTGAAGACCTCGTCCGGGACCGGCGCACCGCCGTCCGACAGCAGCGCGGCCATCTGTTCGCCGGAAAGGCCCGCCTGCTCGGCGACCTGCTGGGCGGTCACCTTCCGGAGATTCATCCAGTGCCTGACTTTGAACGGGTCGATCGGCATGGGTCCTCGACTCTCGCAACGAGAAGCGTCAGGTGTGACCTGATCCGGCGCCCACGCCGGTCGGCACCGACCGGAAAACGCTCCAGGGATCTGTCACTACGATGTTGTGAATCAAAACTACGGTGCAGCGCGAGAGGAAGTCAACACATCCCGGCGGGCTGCGATCTGCCGCCCTGTCCCGTGCGGTTGTTCTTTCGCCTGCTGAGATGCCGGTCCGCCGTTAGGCTGAGGTCTGCGTTGTTTGTCCTCCAGTGAGGTGTGCCCGTGTCGCAGCCCGTATCGGTGGACGTCGTCATCGTCGGCGGCGGTCTCGCCGGACTCGCCGCTGCCCGGCGCCTGGACCGCGCCGGGGTGAACTGGCTGCTCGTGGAGGCGGCCGACCGGATCGGCGGCCGGGTGGCCACCGACGTGGTGGACGGCTGGCGGCTCGACCGCGGCTTCCAGGTGCTCAACACGGCGTACCCGCGGGTCCCCGCGCTGGTCGACGTCGACGCCCTCGACATGCGCTACTTCACCTCCGGCGTGCTCGTGCGCCGGGGTCCGGGCCTGCACCGCCTGGAAAACCCGCTGCGTGAGCCGCGCTCGGCGCCCCGGACGCTGACCTCGGGGGTGGGCTCGCTAGCCGACCGCCTCAAGTTCGCGGCGCTGGCCACCCGCTACGCGACGTTCCCGCCGGCCCGGCTGCTCGACGCCCCGGAGATGACGACCCAGGAAGCGCTGCGGCGTGCGGGCCTGTCGCACCGGATGATCGAAGAGGTGCTGCGGCCGTTCCTGTCGGGTGTCTTCGCCGACCGCTCCCTGGACACGTCCAGCCACGTGCTCGCGATGGTGCTGCGCTCGTTCGCGCGGGGCCGGATCGGCGTGCCGGCGAGCGGGATGGCTGCCCTGCCGGCGGCGGTGGCGGGCCCGTTGCCGTACCCGCAGCTGCTGGTCGGCGCCCGGACCCTGTCGGTCAGCCCGGGCCAGGTGGTGACGGACGGTGGGGAGCTGCGCTGCCGCGCGGTCATCGTGGCGACCGACCCGGCCACGGCGGCGACCCTGCTGCCCCGGCTGCCGGTGCCGGACATGCGCGGCCTGACGACGTACTACTTCGGCGCGGACCAGGCCCCGATCGACGAGCCGACCCTGCTGCTGGACGGCGACCGCCGCGAGATCGTGGCCAACACGGTCGTGATGTCGAACGCGGCCCCCGAGTACGCCCCGGCGGGCAAATCCCTGATCGCCGCCTCATCGGTCGGCGTGTCAGCCCCGTCCGGCGCGTCCGAGGCGGTGATCCGGGTCGAGCTGGCCCGCATGTACGGCGTCCCGACCGACGACTGGGAGCTGCTGAGCGTGGTGACCCTGCCACACGCCCTGCCCGCGGCGAACGTTCCGCAGGCCCGCCTCCGCAAGCCCGTGGCGCTGGGCGACGGCCTCTTCGTGGCGGGCGACCACCGCGACAGCCCGTCGATCCAGGGAGCGCTGGCCAGCGGCTGGCGTACGGCCGGCGAGGTCCTCTCCTCGCTGCGCGCGA
>NZ_JBEZGQ010000017.1:0-24920 GCF_040650095.1 Actinoplanes sp. NPDC048791
GCGCGGTCCACACCCACGGCGAGGGCCTTGCGGACGGCGAGGTCTCCGGTGACCGGGTTGTTCAGCGGCAGCATCACCCCGCGGTAGTCAGCTGTCGGCACCCGCTGCACCGTGTAGCCGGCGGCGTTGTCGAAGCCGGCGGCGAGCTTGGGAGCCAGTTCGGCCGCGTCGAACTCGCCCGAGCGCATCCGCTGCGCCCGGACATTGTCGTCGGCGACGAACGCGACGACGAGTTTACGGTTGGCGGGTCGGCCGCCCCAGTAGGTGTCGTTCGCGGCGAGCACGAGACGGTCACCGGCGGTCCACGACTCCACCTTGTACGGTCCGGTCCCGACGGGCTGCCGGTTGAAGGCAGCCTTGTTGATGTCCTGCCCGCTGAGTGCCTTGGCGGGCACGATGCCCAGGGTCAGTCGCTGCAGGAACGGCGCGTAGGCGTACTTGAGGGTGAACACGACGGTGGCCGGGTCCGGTGCGGTGACCGCGGTGAGCATGTCCAGGTCCGAGCGCAGCGTCGAGTCGACCTTCGGATCCAGTACGGCCTGGTAGGTGAACACGACGTCCGCCGCGGTGAGCGGGGTGCCGTCGTGAAAGGTCACCCCGGAGCGCAACGTCGCCGTGACCGTCCTGCCGTCCGCAGAGACGGTGGGCAGTTCGGCCGCCAAAGCCGGGACCAGCGCGTTGCCGGCGTCCCGGGCGACGAGACCGTCGAAGATCAGTGACGCGCCGTCGACGCCGTAGTTCAGCACCGGGTTCAGCGTGTCCGGCTCGCCGGCGGTCGCCACCACGAAGGCTGCGTTCGCCGCCGATGATCCCGGCGCGGCCGGCGTCGAGGAGCAGGCGGCCAGCAACAGGACGCCGGTGGCCGCGGCTGCGAGACAGCGCGCGAGAGGCTGCGATCGGACCATCACAGGGGTTGACTCCCAGGGTCTGGGCAGGCCGGTATCACCGGCCGGCGAAGGCTTCTGGCGCGATCGGAAACTGCTACCGCCATGCTGACGCAGTTGCATAGAACTTGCAATAAGGCACCGGGCTCAGCGGTCGAGAGGCGTTCATCACCGTGGTCAACTCCACCCACGGCGGCTAGGGTGGCGCTGCCGTGGTGTTCGGGAAGCCGGTGTGAAACCGGTGCGGCCCTCGCCACTGTGATCGGGAGATCTGCGGCCCTCGTCGTTCGCGAGGTCACTGAGCGCCAGCTCGGGAAGGCCGGCCGCAGACGCACATCCCGTCAGCCAGGAGACCGGCCACGGCACCGAACGACCCCTCCACGAGGTGCTGGAAGGCGGTCCCCATGCGCGTGCGCGCTCTTCGGTCCCCTGTGTCCTGGCGCGCTGCCGCGCCGTTGTCCGTCCTGATCGTCCTGCTCGCGGGCTGCTCCGCCACCGCGGACGAACCCGATACCGCCCCGTCCGCGTCGACCGGACCGGTCACGCTCGCCAACTGCGGTGCACCCCTGACCGTCACCAAGCCGCCGGCCCGAGCGGTCACGATGAACCAGCCCGCCACCGAGATCATGCTGGCCCTGGGCTTGCAGGACCGGATGATCGGCACCGCCTACCTCGACGACGCGATCCTGTCGCAATACGCCGCCGCCTACGGCAAGATCCCGGTACTGGCCAAGGAGTACCCGTCGAAGGAGAAGCTCCTCGAGGCCGAGCCGGACTTCGTCTACGCCTCGTTCTCCAGCGCTTTCATCGATGAAGGTGCCGGCGACCGGGAGAGTTGGGAGAAACTCGTTCATCGACAGCAACTATCCGGGTGCCCGCGTAACCGACGCGACCGGTCAGCCCCGTTTCTTCCGCGGTAGCGGCACCTCCCAGGCCGCGGCCGTGATCTCCGGCTCCGTGGCCTTGCTGCTGCAGCAACGGCCCAAGCTCACTCCCGACGAGGTCAAGGGACTGCTCGTCCAGACAGCCGACCCGCTGCCGGGCGCCGACCCTGTCTCCACCGGCGCCGGCCAGCTCGACATCGCCGAAGCTGCTGCGCTGGCCGCACCGAGCGACAAGGCCAAGCAGAAATTTGCTTCCGCGACCGGGCTCGGCACGCTGCAAGGCGCCCGGGGCGCCAGCTACGTCACCGACTCCGTCACCGGCATCGCCCTGCTCGGAGAGAAGGACATCTTCGGCAAGCCCTGGGCGGCCGCCATCTGGGCTTCCAATGCCAAGAGCGGCAAGGCGTGGACCGGCGGCACGTGGAACGGCACCGCCTGGGTCGGCCCCGGCTTCACCGGTACCTCTTGGGCGACCAGGACTTGGGCAACAGCGACATGGTCCTCAAACATGTGGACCGGACGCTCCCGGTCTGGCAGCACGTGGACCGGACGCTCCTGGTCAGCAGGCGTCTGGACCGGGCGTTCGTGGTCCGCGGGCACCTGGACCGGCCGATCATGGAGCGGCCGCAGCTGGAGCTGACACGCAGACAGCCGGGGCCGAGCAATGTTACGACCAGGCGGGTGACTACGGCCTGCCGGCTGACGTACTCCCGGGTCAACCTCAGCGCTTGCCGTCCCGCCGAGCCGGGAAGGCCCCGACACCGACGGCGATCGGCGGGACGACCGCTGCGACCAGCAGCCAGGCGCCCAGAACGTCACTGGGCCAGTGCACGCCCAGCGCTACCCGGCTGACCCCGACAGCGATTGCCCAGGCACCCGTCACGCCGGCCAGCACCAGTCGGTCCCGCCGCCGGCGCAGCAGTGGCCATCCGACGATGACCGCGATTGCGGCGGCGGCTGCTGCGGCGGTGCTGTGCCCCGAGGGGAAGGACCAGCCGGACGCCGAGGTGAGCCAGCCGGCCGGCCGCGGGCGAGCCACGTTGACCACGATCAGCAGACGGAGCCCGACAGTGACCAGGGCGGCCACGGCGACGAAGGCCGCCTGCCGCCACTCGCGCCACCGCAGCAGCGCGAGACAGGCCACCGAGGCTGCCGGGGCGAGATATGTCGTGCTGCCGGTTCGGGTGATGGCGGACATCGTCGACAGCCAGAGCGGATGCTGCAGGCCGAACCGGTGGGCTCGGCCATTGACGGCCGTGTCGAGGTGCTGCAACATGCCCGGGCGGCTCAGCACGACCAACATCAGCACAACGAAGGCCAGTGCCGCCAGGCCGGCGACCATGAGTGCGATTCGGTCGGCCCGGCGGTGTTCGAACAGACGGAGGGTCACCCGCCGACGGTATCCCCTACACCCTGTAGGTTTACTGAACCCGGGGACGGCGACGCGGGCTATCCTGAGCCTCGTGAGGTTGACGAAATGGTGAGCGCAGCAGAGGGTAGGCGTGCCCCGGGCTCGTTGGAGTCCGAGGTCATGGGGTTGCTCTGGAGCCGCGGTGAGCCGTTGACGACAGCCGACGTGCAGAGCGCGATCGGCGGCGACCTCGCCTACAACACTGTGCAGACGATCTTGATCCGGCTGCACGAGAAGAAGCTCGTGCAGCGGCGCAGGGCCGGTCGCGGGCACGTGTACTGGCCGGTTGAGGACGCCGCCACCGCGGCTGCGGGGCGGATGCGGGCCGCACTCGCGGGCCTGCCGGACCGGCATGCCGTCCTGCAGCAGTTCGCCGCATCGCTGGATGACGACGACGCGGCCACGCTGCGTAAGCTACTCACCGACACGGATTCCGGCCGACCGTGAACGTCGCGATCTATCTGCCGCTGCTGCTGGCGTTGCCGCTGACTCTGAGCGCCGGCCGGCTCGCCGGCCGGGGCGCACCCGGACTGCTCGCTCGTGGACTGACCGGGTTCGGCCTCATCACGGCGCTGTGCTCGACGTGGTCACTGACCCTGCTGGCACTGACCCTGCTCGATGACGTACCGCCACTCGCCGCTCTGGACAACCTTCCCGGTGTGGAGCTGCCCGAACCGGTACCGGGCCCGGTTGCGCTGCTCGCCGCCGCGCTACTGGCCTGGGGCGGCCTGCGGCTCATCCGTGACGTCCGGATGCGCACCAGCACACACCGCCGCTTGCGGGCCGCCGGCAGCCCGCATGACGGCTTGGTGGTGGCCGACTGGTCAGCCCCGCTGGCCGTGGCGGTCCCGGGTCGGCCGGGACATCTGCTGGTGACCAGCGGCATGCTGCGGCTGCTCGACACCGACGAACGGCGGGTCCTGTTCGCCCACGAGCGCGCCCACCTCGCCCGTGGCCACCATCGTCTCGTCGCCCTGACCGCCGCCGCGGCCGCGATGAATCCCCTGCTGATCCCGGTCCGGGCGGCGGTGGCTTACCTGGTCGAGCGATGGGCCGACGAGGACGCGGCTGCGGCCGTCGACGACCGTGGCCTGACCGCGAAGGCCGTCGCCCGAGCCGCCCTGGCGACGATCGACACGGAACCGGTGCCCGGACTCGGCATGCACGGCGGAACCGTCGTCCATCGGGTCCGAGCCCTCGTGGAGCCCTCCCCCACTCCGCGCCGCCGCCGTCTGCTGGGTCCTGGCCTGCTCGCCGCCGGCTGCCTGGCCGCTTCCGCCGTAGCGACGACCGAGTTCGTCGCGCTGGCCCGCGCCTGGCTCTGAGCGCACGATCAGCGACTTGCCCAAACGCCGCGCACTGCCGCCGCACGGGTGGCGAAACCGGTCGGTCGCAGGCCGTACATCTCCTGCAGAGTTCGCAACAGCCCGTAGTGGTCGACACGAGCCGGATACCGGCCCGGCCGCACTCCGGCGCCGGCCATGATCGTGGCGATGTGGTTGCCGCCCGTGCGGTTGTCCTCGTCGAAGGTGAGAATGAACAGGCTGTTGTGGGTGCTCGCCCAAGCGACGTACGGTGCGAACTCCTTTTTCAGCCAGGCGTCGGCCTCCGCTTTGGGGCAGTCGTGCATGTCGTGGCAGAGGTCCGGGATGACGAACGCCACCGTCGGCAGCTTGCGGTAGTCGCGCGGAAAGGCCGTGTACGGCTGGTGCGCGCTCGCGGGGACGTTGCTGAAGTTCACCCAGGGGACGTGCCGTCGCACATATCGGCCGTGCGCACATCCGTGCCAACCGGCCCGGGGCAGGCCTTCGGAGTAGCCCGTGAAGCGGTAGCCGGCATCGATCAGCTGACGGCCCAGGTTGGGGCGCGCGCCGAGGTTGTGCGGGCAGTTGTTGTCCCGTACCCCTTGGGTCGAGCCGGAGAACAGCGCGAGATAGTTCGGCTGGCTGGGATGCGTCTCGGCGTAGAACCGGGTGAAGTTCGCACCGCTCGCGGCCAGCGTGTTGACCCACGGCACCTTCTTGTCACCGATGACTGCGTCGTACCGCTTGTTCTCCAACATCACGATCACCACGTGATCCGGCCTGGTGACGGCACTGACGGAGGCCACCGCAACGGAGGGGTCGGGGTTGTCGGCCGTGGCCATACCGCCGAGCAACAGGGCGGCGGCGACGGCCGCGCCCGTTCGTCTGGTCCACGTCATGACAGTCCCCTGATCTCGCCGCTTTCTCCCTAACTCCTACATCTTGTAGGTATCCGCCCGATTCCTGTACTGACACGCCGGAAGGGTCAGTGGAGTTCCGCCTCCGCCCGGCGCGAACGACGGCGGGCCCGTAGCAGCTCGACGGCGATCGGGGCGACAGAGACAACGACGATCGCGATCAGGATGAGTTCGATGTTGGACCGCACGAAGCTGTCCTGCCCGAGGAAGAACCCGAGGATCGTGACGCCGCAGCCCCACAACGTGCCGCCCAGCACGTTGTAGATCAAGAAGGTCCGGTAGTGCATGCGGCTCGCGCCCGCCACGATCGGCGTGAAGGTACGCACGATCGGCACGAACCGCGCCAACACGATCGACCGTGCCCCGTAGCGCTCGAAGAATCGTTGGGCGCGGGTCAGATTCTGCTGCTTGAACAGCTTGGAGTTCGGGCGGCGGAACAGCGCGGGCCCGAACCTTCGGCCGAACAGGTAACCGAACTGATCGCCCAGCACCGCGGCGACCGACACCAGCAGGCACATCAGCCACAACGGCTGGTGCAGGTAGGTGCCGTCGGCCAACAGCAGACCCGCGGTGAACAGCAGGGAGTCGCCGGGCAGGAAGAAGCCGATGAGCAGCCCGGACTCGGCGAAGACCAGGAGCAGGATGCCGATCAGCCCGAACGTGGAGATCAGCCATTGCGGGTCCAGGAACGAAGGCATCGGTGACATGCCCTTTCACATCGACAGACAGCTGACCTGAGCGTTCACACGTTCCCGTGAAAAGAAACCTTAAACCTACAACCCGTAGGAGAAGCCGTAGCTCGCGCTGAGGCTAGGGCACCGAACCTGTGATCGGCCCTTCACCGGTCACCGCCGGGTCGGTGAAGTGATCTCGCGAGCCACAGCGCGCGGATCAGCACGTTTGCGGCGCTGCCGCAGACCGGCTTGGAGACCGCCCTCGAGAGCGCGGCACTGATCAGCGGTGGCGCTTGTGCTCCGTCGAGTCGACGACCGACGCCGGCGCCGCTGACGATTTGTCGTTGGCGTTGTTGCAGGGCCCGTCCCGCAGCGACAACCTGATGCGCATGGCGGCGCCGACATCGAGATCGTCCACCAGGAGCACGCCACCATGGGCCGTGACGATGTCCCGGGCGATGGGCAGACCCAGCCCGGTTCCACCACCTGCCCGCGAACGGCTGTCGTCGAGGCGGACGAACCGGTCGAAGATCCGCTCGCGGTCGGCGGGCCCGATCGGCGGGCCGTCGTTACCGACGACCACTTCCGCGACGCCGTCCACCGCCCGTACCGCCAGCTGCACCGACCCGGCGGCGTGCCGCGCCGCGTTGTCGACGAGATTGCGCAACACCCGATGCAGCGCATCAGGATCACCCACCACCCGCACCGGCTCGATGGCCGCGTCGACGGCCAGCCCAGGATGCTCCAGGACGATCCGCTCGCGTTCGGCATAGGCCAGGTCGTCCAGGTCGACGTCCTCGCGACGCACCTGCAAGCGGTGGTCGTCGACGCGGGCCAGCAGCAACAAGTCCTCGACCAGCCGGGCCATCCGGGCACTCTCGCGCCGGATCCGGGCCACCGACCGGGCCGGTGCCGCATCGAGATCGGCGCCGTCCAGCAGGTCGGCGTTGGCCTGCACCGTGGCCAGCGGGCTGCGCAGCTCGTGACTGGCGTCTGCCACGAAGCGGCGCTGCGCCGCGGACGCGGACTCGATGCGGTCCAACATCGTGTTCATCGTCGAAGCCAACGCGGCTATCTCGTCGTCCGCGGCGGGAACCGGCAGGCGCGCGTGCAGATTCCGGGAAGTGATCGACGCCGCCTGCGCCCGCATGTTCTCGACCGGGTGCAGCGTGCGCCCGACGAAGTAGAACGTTGCAGCTCCCACCAGGATCGCGAGCAGCGGCAGCCCGACCAGCAACGCCGCGATGACCGCCTCGGTGCCGTCGTCGACGGTGTCGAGCGACTCGCCGACCAGCACGGTCCGCACACCGTCACGGGTGCTCACCCCCACCGCCACGATCTGAAACGGTTCGTCGTGGACGAACGCCAGGCGTCGCTGTTCAGAGACACGCCGGCCGGCGCCGGGCCGCAGCGCGGAGATCGGCGCCTGCCCGGCGAGCGCGTCCGACGCCGCCGCCACCCGGCCTGAGTCGTCGACGACCTGTACGACTGTGCGTTCGCGCGCCGACGGGCGTAGCAACGCGCTCAGATCGCCCTCGCCGCCCTGCAGCACGGCGACCACCTGGCCGGCCCGGTCGGTGGCGGTAGAGGTGACGTTGTCCACCAGCACCGCGCGCGCGGTGATCAACAAGACGCCGCCGGCCAGCAGTGACGCGACGACCACCACCACCGCCGCGGCCAGGGCGGAGCGCAGCCGGACGCCCAGCCTGCGTTTGAAGCGCCGGACCACCGCCACCTTCCGCATGACCTCACCGTAACGACCCGGGTGCTGAGTACCGGCTGAAAGCCCCCGCAGCACGCGGCTTGATCAGCGTGTTCAGCGCGTCTTCAGCCACGATGGTTCACGCTGACCGGGGACAAGGGGGTCGACATGCGGGTGCTGGTGGTCGAGGACGAAGTGGAACTGGCCGAAACGATCCGCGACGGGCTCGCCGCCGAAGGGTTCACGGTCGATCTCGCCCGCAACGGCGTCGACGGACTCTGGAGCGCGACGGAAACACCCCACGGCGTTTACGACGTGCTGGTGCTGGACATCATGCTGCCCGGTCTGAACGGCTACGAGATCTGCCGCCGGCTACGCGAGCGCGGCATCTGGACGCCGGTCCTCATGCTGACCGCCAAGGACGGCGAGTACGACCAGGCCGACGCGTTCGATCTCGGCGCCGATGACTATCTGATCAAACCGTTCTCGTTCGTCGTGCTGATCGCCCGGCTGCGCGCCCTGGTACGGCGCGGCGCACCCGAACGTCCGGCGGTGCTGCGGGCCGGGGACCTGACTCTCGACCCTTCGGCCCGGCGAGTCGCCCGCGGTGACGCGTCGATCGCCGTCACCCCGCGCGAGTTCGCGATGCTCGAGTTCCTACTGCGCCATCGCGGGCAGGCGATGACCAAAACCGCCATCCTGGAGAACGTGTGGGACGCTCACTTCACCGGCGACCCCAACATCGTCGAGGTTTACATCGGCTACCTGCGCAAGAAGATCGACCACCCGTTCGGGCGCACCGCGATCGAGACCGTCCGCGGCGCCGGCTACCGCCTCGCCACCGACGGCGGCTGAACCGCGGGCAGCTGATTCCACAGCGCAGAGACCTCAGATCGTCGATCACCACGCCGATGTGACCCCATAGTCTGCGAACGCAGCACAGCCTTGGGAGGTAACCGGAGTGGGTCGGTCACAGCGGGTCCGCCGCGCCGCGGCGGTCGGTCTCGCCGTCGTGCTGCTCGCTCTGACAGCCCTCAGCGTGCTCGGCGCCGCCCGCACCCGGGGTTCGGCGCAGACCGCGGGCCGGTCAGCGATGCTCGCCGAGGCCTACAACCGTGCCTACAACGCCGTGGCCGCCGAGGAATCGCTCGAACGCAAATACCGCCTCGAACCCGGCCCAGACGTTCGTGAGCGTCACCGCCAGGCCGGCGCCGACCTGCACCAGGCACTCAACGACGTCTCTCTGCGGGGAACCAGCGATGACCGTATGCGGGTGGCCTCGCTGGAGTCGATGCACGGGGACTATGTGACCGCCATTTCCCGGATGTTCACCGCGGTGGACGCCGGCGATCCGGCCACCGCCCTGCTCATCGACAACAACGAGGTCGATCCCACCTTCACCCGCATCAGTGACGTGGTCCAGGCGGCCACCGACGCCCATGCGCGCGCGGCGCAACAGACCCTGCGCGACCTGCACCGGGTGGAGAGCGTCGTCTTCGTCACCACCGTCGCCGGTTTCGCGGTGGGGCTCGCACTGCTCGCCGTCTTCACCGCTGTCACCGTCGGCTACCAGCGCGCGCTGCTGCGGCAGTCCGCCGAGAGCCGGCGCCGGGCTCTGCACGACGACCTGACCGGTTCGGGCAACCGGGTGCTGCTCGCCGAACGGCTGGCCGACCTCCCCGGCGCCGGCGGCGACGTCGCGGTCCTGACCCTCGACCTGGACCGGTTCAAGGAAGTCAACGACGCGCTCGGCCACACCCACGGCGACGACCTCCTACGGCAGGTCGCCCAGCGGGTTGAGGCCACCGTCCGGACCGGCGACACGGTGGCCCGGCTCTCCGCCGACGAGTTCGCCGTCCTGCTGCCGGCCACCGGCGCGGACGAGGCGCTCGCCCTGGCCGGCCGGCTGACCGACGAGCTCCACCGCAGTTTCGTCGTCGGCGGCATCAGCGTCGACGTGGAGACCAGTATCGGTGCGGCCGCCTCGACCGGACCGGGGGCCACGGGCGCGCTGCTGAGGCACGCGGAGATCGCCCGGTATGCGGCCAAGGAAGCCAAGACCGGGGCGGTCCTGTACGCCCCCGACATGCACAGCGGGGACACCGCCCGCCTGCAATTACTCGGCGACTTGCGCCGCGCGCTGGACGCCACCGACCAACTCGAGCTGCACTACCAACCCAAAATCGATCTGCGGTCGGGCGCGGCCTGCGGGGCGGAGGCACTGCTGCGGTGGCAGCATCCCGTACGCGGAGCAGTCTCACCGGCCGAGTTCATCCCGATCGCCGAGACCACCGGCCTGATCAACCGGCTCACCCTCCACGTGCTGCGCCACGCCGTCAAGCAGGGACGGGCCTGGCTCGACGCCGACCGGCCCACCGCTATCGCGGTCAACCTCTCCCCCCGCTGCCTGCTCGACCCCCAGCTGGTCGAGCAGATCACCGGGCTGCTCCACGAGGTCGACCTGCCGGCCACGCTGCTCCGCCTCGAAGTCACTGAAACCGCCGTGATGGCCAATCCCGCCCTCGCGCTCACCACCCTGAACCGGCTGCACGGCCTCGGAATCAGCCTGTCCATCGACGACTTCGGCACCGGATACTCATCCCTGTCCTACCTCAGACGCCTGCCGATCGACGAGCTGAAGATCGACAGAAGCTTCGTCTTCGCCATGGACAGCAACGCCAACGACGCCGCCCTGGTCCGCGGCGCCGTCGACCTCGGCCACAACCTGGGCCTCACCGTGGTCGCCGAAGGCGTCGAAACCGCCGCCCACGTCGCGGCTCTCCGCCAACTCGGATGCGACCTCGCCCAGGGTTTTCACTACGCCCGGCCGATGCCCGCCGCGGTCCTCACCGACTGGCTGGAACAGCAACCCGCACACCCGGGTACGGACGTCCTCGCGATCAGCTGAGGACCCGCTGCCGTCGTTCATCTCGTCGGACCGGACTCGCCTGGTCGCAATGGCCGCACTGCCTCAGCCGCGAGTGCGCGACCGTAGCGGGAACCACACCACCGGTCCCACCAACACCAGGGCGATCGGAACTTGCACAGCGGTCAGGCTGTTGGTGCAGCCGTGAGGTGATGCCTTCCCCGCGCCGCCCGACCACGGACAACCACCCAAGTCCTACAAGTCGTAGGTGTACCATCTGGTGGTGTTTTGTCCTGGTCGATACACGGTCGGAACGGAGTCCGCTCATGCCCCAGCCACACCTGCCCTTCGGAAATCCGCAGATAGATCTGCCTTCAGCTGACGAGGCGACCGAACGACTACGCGACTTCGTCGCCAAGGTGCCGGCCATCACCGTCGGCTTCTGGGTGGTGAAGATCCTCGCCACCACGCTCGGCGAGACCGGCGGCGATTCGCTGTCCATGTCGATGGGCCTGGGCTACCTCACCAGCACCTTCATCTTCGCGATCGTCTTCCTGGCCGCAGTCGTCCTGCAGGTCCGAGCGGCGCGATTCAACCAGTGGGTCTACTGGTTCACCATCATCGCGACCACGACGCTGGGCACCACGATCGCCGACTACGTCGACCGGGACCTGGGCGTCGGTTACCCGGGCGGCACCACCATTCTGATCATCTGCCTGCTCGCCTCCTTCGGCTTGTGGTACCGGGCGACCGGCACGATCGCGGTGACCAGTGTTCAGACACCACGCACCGAAGGGTTCTACTGGCTGACCATTCTGTTCTCACAGACGCTGGGCACCGCCCTGGGCGACTGGACGGCCGACACGATCGGCCTCGAGTACACCGGCGGCGCGCTGCTGTTCACCGCCCTGCTGGCGGTCATCGCCGCGGCGTACCGCTGGACCCGTCTGTCGCACACACTGCTGTTCTGGGCGGCGTTCGTCCTGACCCGGCCGCTGGGCGCCGTGGTCGGCGACTTCCTCGACAAACCCCTCGCCAAAGGGGGCCTCGCCCTGGATCGGTACGCCGCCTCCGCCGTCCTGCTCGCGGCCGTCGTCGCGATCCTGGCCATCCGGCGTCAGCATCCCGCCGCCCGGCCCCACTAACCGGCGTCGACAACCGCGCGGACATCCGGGCAACGGCGCCGTAGCTGGTCCTCGAGTCGCTGCCGCAGCGTGACCTGCGCCGCCGGGCAGCCGTGACAAGCACCCTTCATGCGCACCGTGACAACTCCATCGCGGACCTCGAGCAACTGGATGCTGCCACCGTGCGAGAGTGCGAGGTCGCCGACGGCGCCGGTGAGCAGCGCCTCGGTTGCAGCCCGCAGAGGTTCGTCGGCGGTGTCGCCGCCAGCATCGCCGGCGGCCCAGCCAGCCGGGTGGTCGAGGGCCGCGTGCAGGGCAGAACGAACCCGCGAGCCGTCGCCCGCCCAGGACCGGCCAGTCGACAGGGTGGTCACGACCGCGGCCGTCTCCACCTGGATGTCGGCGAGCACGCCCTCGGCAAGCAGGGCGGCCACCGGCTCCGGCACGGTCGCGGGTACGCCGGTGAAAGGCAGCACCCCCGCCGGTGTGATCCAGCGCAGCCGGTCCGGCCGTCCCGCGCAGGGCTGAGGGTGGATGGGGATCATCAGCCGCTCCCGGTGACCAGCGCGGTGACCGTTCTGGCGAGGAACGCCATCAGCCAGGCCAGTGTGGTCAGGTAGGTGAAGGCCACGAGAGGCCATTTCCAGCCACCGGTCTCCCGTCGCAGGATGCCGACGGTGGCCATGCACTGCAGGGCGAACGCGAAGTAGACCAGCAGCGCCGCGATGGTGGGCGCGGTGAAGACGGGCTGCCCGGCGCGCGGCCCGTCAGGATGAGTCATGGCGCGCAACGCCTGTGCCGGATGTTCGGGGTCCTCAGCGGCGGCGACCTGGCCCAGGGTGGCGACGAAGGTCTCGCGGGCGGACTGGGCGGACAGCACGCCGATGTTGATCCGCCAGTCGAAGCCGAGCGGGTCGAACACCGGCGAGACCAGACGACCGAGTCCCGCAGCGTAGCTGTGGTCGGCGACATACGCGGAGACCGCGGTGTCGTTGGCCGGGTCGACGCCGTGCGCGCGCAGGTCGGCGTCGCCGTGCAGGGGCAGGTTCAGCAGCAACCACAACGCGACGGTGGTGGCCGCGATGATGGTCGAGCACTTGCGGACGAAGGTCCGCGCCGACTCCCACATGGCGATCAGCACGGACCGCAGGGTGGGCAGCCGGTAGGGCGGCATCTCCATGTAGAACGGCATCGTCGTGCCGCGGCGCCCGCCGATCTTCTTGAAAGCCCAGGCGGCGAGCATGGCCGACACGGCACCGAGCAGGTACATGCCGAACATGATCAGACCTTGCAGGCCGAGCGGCCCGACGTGCGCCGACGGGTCCACCAGCAGGCCGATCATCAACACGTACACCGGCAGGCGGGCCGAGCAGGTGATCAGCGGCGCGGCCATCATCGTGGCGAGACGGTCCTTGGCCGACGGCAGGGAGCGGGTCGCCATGATGCCGGGGATCGCGCAGGCGAACGACGACAGCAGGGAGACAAAAGCCCGCCCTTCCAGCCCGGCCCGGGCCATCACGCGATCCATCAGGAACGCCGCCCGGGACATGTAGCCGACGCCCTCGAGGAAGGCGATCAGCAGGAACAGCAGCATGATCTGCGGGACGAAGACCACGACCGAGCCGACCCCGCCGATGATGGCGTCGCCGAGCAGACCGGCCAACCACGGGTTGGCGACGTGCGTGGAAACCAAGCCGGACAACCATCCGAAAAACGTCTCCACGTATCCCTGCAAGGGCGCGGCCAGCGTGAACACCGTCTGGAAGAACAGCACCATGACGGCGATGAAGACGATCGTGCCGGCCACCGGGTGCAGCAGCACCGCATCGACCCGCTGGGTCACCGTGTGCCGCCCGGGTGACCGGTAACCGGCGAAGGCGAGCACGGACGTCACCCAGGCGTCCAACTCGGCGCGGTCGGCCGGCGGCGCGAGGACCGGCGCCGACCACGAACGCCATCCGATGATCACCTCGCGCAACCGGTCGATGCCCTGCCCGCGGTTGCCGACCACCCGGATCACGGGCACGCCGAGCGCCTCCTCGAACGCCTCCACGTCCAGGCTGCCCTGCCGCGCGGTCAGCTCATCGGTGAACGTCACCACCACCGCGGTCGGCAGGCCGCGGCCGAGCACCTGCGCGACAAACCTCAGCGACCGCCGCAACGTGGTGGCGTCGACCACGGCCAGCACGGCGTCCGGGCGCCGCTCCCCGTCGATCCGGCCGTCCAGCACGTCGACCATGATCTGCTCGTCCGGGCTGATCGGCTCGAGGCTGTAGGTGCCCGGCAGATCCTCGATCAGATAATCGTCGCCGGCGATCCGGCTCGTGCCGATGAAGCGGGACACGGTCACCCCGGGATAGTTCCCGGTCTTGGCGCGCAGCCCGGTCAGCGCGTTGAAGACGCTGGTCTTTCCGGCGTTCGGGCTGCCGGCCAGGGCGATCCGCGGCGTCGTGACGTCAACGCCGCCTCCCCCGCCGTCGGCGTCGTGGCATTGGGCACTCATCGGCGGATCTCGCGGACCAGCAGGTAAGCCGCCTCCGCGCGGCGTAGGCAGATGTCGTAGTCCCTCACCCGGTAGATCAGCGGGTCTCGCAGCGGTGCCCGGCGTGCGACCTCCACCTCCGTGCCCGCCGCGAAGCCGAGGTCTTCCAGGCGCCGCACGATCGACGGCGGCGCGGCCACAGCGAAGCCCGTGAGCAGGGCACGGCAGCCGGGTGCCAGCTGAGCAAGGGTCACGACCTGGCCCGGAGGGCGGGCATCGCCGGTCATCCGGGGCGGCCGGACGGCCGCGGGGGTTCCTCGAGTCACCCACCCACTATAGGTAAGGCTACCTTTACCACCTACATCCTGTCGGACAAATGTTTCGTGACCTGTGCGGGAAACGGTGACCGTCGTCCGTCAGCGCGGTAGATGAGTGACGCGTACCTCGGGATAGGGGCTTTTGCTGGTATTCAGCGCTGCGGATTTGTGGCCGAGCATCGCCTGGTCGAGGAACGTCGTCACCAGGGAGCTGGTGATGGTGAGCGCTCGCCGCCCGTCGAGCGAGCCCAGCGCGAGGAATCGGCGCAGCGGCGTCGCCAGGTAGTAGGCGGCGTAGTCGGTGAAGTCGAAGTGCGCGGTGCCGTCGATGGTGAACGCCCATACCGGGCCGCTGCTCGCGGCGATCAACGACTGTGCCACCGCGAGGTCGTCTCGGTCGTCCGGGCCGGACGGGGTGCACCCGCCGGTCACGCAGGAATTCTCATGACCCAGAACCAGCGTCGGTGAGTGCAGACCCTTCCGGGCGACGGGACCGAACTGGGTGCCGTCCATGTCGACCGCACCGGCGCAGGCCGGATCACTGCGGCACGCTTCCAGTGCCGCGGCCCCACCGAAGGAATGACCGATGTAGGCCACCCGGGTGGCGTCGATGTGACCCGCGAGGGCCCCGCCGCGATCAAGCGCCGCAACTTCGGCGGCAACGAAGTGGGCGTCGGCCGCCCATATCCCGACGAGCCGGTCGGCTTGCGCGCCGGGTTCTCCGGAGTGGCTGCCCAGCTGCGGTGGATTGCCGGCCTTCTCGGCACCGACGATCCTGCCGCCGAGCACGGTCAGGTTGGCGCTGTAGGTGGGAGTGACCGCGGCGACCATGAAGCCGTGCCCCGCGAGGCTTTCAGCGAGCACCGAGTACTGCGGGGCGGAAAAGCCCATTCCGGGTTCCAGTACCACGATGGGGAATCGCCCGGGGGCCACGGGCGCATATTCGTACGCGCCGGTGCGGATCGCGGTGAAGTCGGACTCGGCCCAGCCCACCGGAGCGGCAAGATGCAGTTGCACCCAGGGTCCCGGCGTGTACGGCGCGGGGCGCATGTCGCCGCCCGCGACAGCCGGGTACCACAACCAGACGGCCAACCGACGCGGCTCGCCGGCGGTGGGTGCGAGCGGGTCGACGCGAGCCGGGTCGGTCCACTCCACCCGCGAACGTCCCACCAGATACGGCCCGGATGCGACCGGGAGCGCGACGGGCCTGACATGGCGGACGGCAACGTATGAGACATAGCCGGCCACGATCAACGCCATGACGATCGCCACGATCCCGAGACGGCGCACGACCCGCCGGCGTGATTTGGTCAAGACACCCATGATGGCCTCAGCGTAGGTACAGCATGCCCGCGTTGCAGGACGCGCCCGGTCGCGTCGGCCGGGCGGCAGGTATCACCTTTTCGGCATGGTCAGCCCGTCCGGCGGGGCCGGCTCCAGGGACCGTCGCGCGTGCCGGCTGACGACCACCGTCAAGCCGGCGACGACGGCGATGAGGACCGCGGCCGCGATGTCGCCCGGGTAGTGCACTCCCACCCACACCCGTGAGAAGCCCACGATGAGAGCGGCCGCCGCCAGGACCAGACCCCAACCGCGGTGCAGGAACAAACCGACGCCGACGGCCAGTGCGAAGGCCGCGGTGGCGTGGTCACTGGGCAGCGACACTCCCGGTTCGTGGGCGACCAGCTGGTGGACGGCGTGGGTCTGGAACGGGCGCACCTCGGTGCTGACATGCGCGAGGATCGTGCCGGCGCCGAACGCCAGGAACAACGTGACGCCCAACTCGATGACCGGCCGCAGCCGCCGCTGATACAGCCGCATACCGGCCAGGACTGCCCCGACGGCGAACATCGGATAGATCAGCCAGGTCGCGGCGAACTCCATCAGATCGTCCACACCGTCGTTCCGGCCCGCCGCATCGTTGATCAGCTCGAACAGGTGATAGTTCACCCGGCTCCTTCCGTAGCTCAGCCGGGTCACTCTGCCGCGCCGAAGGTAAGAGAACGCTGAAACGCCTCAGCCGGGCCGCCGCACGACACCCGCCGCCACGAGCTCCACGGTCATCACGACGGCAATCGCCTCGACCGCCAGCAGCGCGACCAGCACGAGCAGCTGGGTCGCGCCCGCCTGAACCGGCGAGCCCCCGCCGAGCAGCACACCGACGAACGCGCCGGGCAGGGTGACCAGGCCGACCGTGCGGGTCTGGTCCAGCGCGGGGAACAGTGCCTGCCCGGCAGTGGGACGACACACCTCGAGGGCAGCCTCGCGGGGCAGGAAACCAAGGGCCAGGGCCGCCTCGTACTCGCCGTGGCGGGTGCGTAGCTCGTCGAGTGCCCGGCGCCCGGCCAGGGAGGTGGCGGTCATCGCCCCGCCGATCAGGATGCCGGCGATCGGCAGCACCGCGATGGTGGTCCACGGCATGGTGTGCGCTGCCACGATGCCGGCGCCGATCGGCAGCGCGCCTACCGCGATCGGCGCGGCCACCGCCCAGCCGAGGCGCAAGGTACTGACCCGCCGTGCGGAGGTGCCCGTGGCCACGGCGAGCATCAGCGCGATGAAACCCGCGGTGGCCCACCAGGATCGCAGCACGGCGGTGATCAATAGCGAGACGACGGCGAGCTGCAGGACGGCGCGGGCCGCGGCCGTGACAACCGACCGGCTCAGGCCCAGCCGGCTGACCCGGGCGGCGAGCGCGGCAATCAGGACCAGAGCGGCCAGCACACCGGCGAAGACGGGCCCGACGATGATCCCACTTTGCGCCATGGCGGCATTCAACCTGGAGCGAGCTGCTCCCGCGAGGCACATTTTCGGCGCGATGTCGCGAATACTGGTATTTCGCCTCTTCAGCGTTGTCTCAGCTTTTGCTGGTCATCGTGTTGCTCGAACAGGTCGCCGCGGGGTTGACCCCCGGCACGGGAAGTGGGACAAATGGGTAAGAAACAAAAGCCGGCACAACGACGCATGACTGGCTGACCAAAGTTCCGGCGATCACTGCCACGTTCTGGGTCATCAAAGTGCTGTCGACGACCATCGGCGAGACCTTCGCCGACTATCTGGCCGTCAACGTGGGCCTCGGCCCACTGGTCACCGACGCCCTGATGGTCGCCGTGCTGGCCGTGGCGCTGATCATCCAGTTCCGGACCCGCAAGTACACGCCCTGGATCTACTGGCTCTGCGTGGTGCTGGTCAGCATCGTCGGCACCCAGGTCACCGACTTCTTCACCGACACGCTCGGCGTCAGCCTCTACCTGAGCACCGCCTTCTTCGCGGTCGTCCTGGCCGCCGTCTTCACCCTCTGGTACCGCCAGGAGCACACCCTGGCCATCACGTCGATCGACACACCGCGCCGCGAAGGCTTCTACTGGGGCGCGATCCTCACCACCTTCGCACTGGGCACCGCCGCCGGGGACCTGGCCACCGAGGCGCTCAGCCTCGGCTTCCGCAACGGCACCCTGATCTTCGGCGGTCTCATCCTGCTCACCTGGATCGCCTACCGGGCCGGCGCCGGACAGGTGCTGACCTTCTGGATCGCCTACATCCTCACCCGCCCGCTCGGCGCCTCACTGGGTGACCTACTCACCCAGTCCAAGGACTTCGGCGGCCTCGACCTCGGTGCGAGCACCACCAGTCTGCTGTTCTTCGCCGTCATCCTGGCCCTGGTCGCCCGCGAGCAGATCCTCGCCAACCGGCACGGCGTAGCTGTCAAAGGCAACGGGCCGATCGGCGGCCGCCACAGCGACTTCGCCTGGGCCGCCACCGGCATCATCCTGATCGCGGCCGTCGGCGCGGGCCTCAGCAATCTTCACTCAAGCCCGAGCAGCACGGACCCCGTCACGATCGCCGGCAAGCCGGTCGCCACATCCAGCGCCGACAGAGGCGCACCCGTCCCGGTCATCCGGCAGGTGCACCCCACCACGCGCCTCGGCAACCTCACCACCTTCGCCACGATCACCGCCGACCTGCAGGCCATGGTGGCCGGCAACGACCTGGCCGGCGCCAAGAAACACGCCAAGGACCTGGAAGTGAGCTGGGACGACGCCGAAGCCGGCCTCAAGCCACGCGACTCCGGCAGATGGCATCAGCTCGACGACGAGATCGACGCCGTACTGACGTCACTGCGCGCCGGCACCCCGAGCCAGGCCGGCTGCGCGGCCGACCTCAAAACCCTCCAGGACACGCTCGATCAGTTCGACGGCGTTTGACCCACCACCGATGGCCCGCCACGACCGCCCCATCACATGCCGACGGGGCGGACTGGGCCAGCCCGGCGCCCACCGCTGACTGCAAATCAGCAACGCGCGGCTCTGGTGCATCCGCCGACGCCGCCACCAAGCCCGAGCCACAAAAGCCACTACACCCGCCGAGCCCCTTCATCGAGCGGTGATCACGATCCCCGGCTGGATTACTAGTGCGTTCGACGTCCCAAGGCTTCTTCGCCGAGAGCGGAACGCTCCGCCTTTCGGCGACACCGCAGCGCACAATCATTCTCGGCCAGTCCCCCGGTCGGGCTTAGAGTTCGCCATCGGGAGGCAATCATGGCCTGGGTGGAAGATCGCGGAGGCTGCTACCGGGTCCGATATCGCCGCTCCGGTCACATCGTCACCGACAGCACTCACGCCGAGCGAGACGACGCGTTCAAGCAAGCGACGCTTCTGAACAACGCCACCCGCGCCGCACGGCAGCGGTACATGCCGCTACCGGCACCCCTACTCAGCCAATGGGCCGAGGTGTGGCTGTCCTCGCACCTGGCCGCCGACTCCACGATGGCCCGCTACCGGAGCATGCTGCACAGCCCCATCCTGCCCGCTTTCGGCGAGCACAGGGTCGATGCCATCAGCCGGCAGGACGTCAAAGCCTTCGCCCGTGACCTGTCCGCCCACCTCTCCGACACCAGCGTGCGCCACATCGTTACCCTGATCGGCCAGCTGCTACGCCAGGCCATCGACGAGCACCTCGTGTTCTTCGACCCGACCGCCCGACTCCGCCTGCGCACCCGCCCACGGGAGCCGCGACCCTTTCGCCACCGCCGGCCAAGTCCAGCAGATCGCCGCCCGCATGCCCGACACCGTCACCCGCACACTCGTGACCACCGCCGCCTACACCGGCATGCGCATCAGCGAACTGCTTGCCCTCACCCGGGCTAACGTCCACCTCCCCCAGGCCACGTTGCACGTATCGGCGACGGTCGGGGCGCTGCACGAGGTAGCCGGCCATCGCACGCTGGGAGCGCCGAAGACTCCGGCCGCGGTCCGTGACGTCGCGCTGCCCGCCGTTCCTGGCCGACGACCTCGAGCGACTCCTGCGTACTCACCCGTCCGACACCGTCTTCTGCGCACCCACCGGCCGATGGCTCTGGCGCACCACTTCAACAACCGCCACTGGCGCCCAGCCTGCGACGGCCACCCAGAAAGAAACTGGCAGCCCGTCATTCCCGGCATGCATTTCCACGACCTACGCCACACCCACCGCACCTGGCTCGATGAGGACAACATCGCTGAAGCAGCCAAAGCCAACCGGCTCGGCCACGCCATCCCCGGCATCCGCGGCGTCTACACCCACACCACACCAACCATGACCGCCCGACTACTCGAGCACCGGCAAACCCGATGGCTCGACCACGGCGGCCACTGGTGACCCCTCCGGGCACCCGCCTGCGATCGACTGAGATGACCGGCTTCGCGCCAGCCCGCCCGGAAGGAGTCCGGAGCGTGTCAGCGTAGGTCAGCGGGCCTGCGAACAGACAAAAGTCTGCCCGCGACCCGCTCAGATGACCGGCCAGAACCTCCCGACGTAACGGCGTAAGCGACGGACAGTCCTCACCGTGGGAGCAGAAAAGCTCCCAGACATCGGGAGCCTTCTACGGAATGGCCGACGGACAGCTGCCTGACCAGTGGAAACATGTGGGCGGTACTGGGATCGAACCAGCGACCTCTCCCTTGTAAAAAAAACGGACGGTCGGCAACGCTCTGACAGCGAGTCCGCGCACGACCTGCACAAACGCAATGCAGTTCACCGCAGCTCAGAGCCGCTAGACGCAGTCCAGGGCAGTTGGGAGCGGCACCCTGCTCCCCCTCTGCTCCCCCACCGCACCGCCGGACCGGCGGACGCTTACCGGCTGGGATCGGCCGACCCGCCAAGGCCGTTTCCCTCCAAGCTACGACGACTCTGAGCGCCAACAGTCTCCGACGGGCGCGCCGTGCCGCTCGACCACCGAGCGTTATCCGCGGCAGATAAGCGTGTTCACAGCTGAGAAGGGCGGCGAGCGACGAACGGCGGTGAAAGTATGCCCGTACGGGCGACGGGGCAGGGCGTCACTTGCAGTCAACGAGCTGTAAGTTCAGCCCCATGGGATTCCTGTCGCGCCTATTTGTTCCGCGCACAGTCCGTCGGGCATTGAACCCGATCAGCTCCTCCAAGAGGGCGGTCCGGAAAGCAGTTGTCCCGAAGGCAGTACGCAGAGCGACTTACGCCGCGTCGCAGCTCGCTAACCCAGTCAGCGCGGTCAAGTTTCACGGCATCGAACGGCCCCTTACCTCGGCTTTTCGTGGCGGTTCAAAGAAGCAGTCCGCCGCTCCTGGGCCGGTGTATCGACACGGCAACTGCACGGTAAAGCACCGCAGCACCGAAGCGGCCCAACGCTGCCGGAACCGCTGAACACTACGCGGGCAACCGCATTCATCCGGGCGATCGGGGCGGCGCAAAGCTCTCGAGGGCAGCAGGCCCCACGTGGCTGCCGAAGTGGGCGGGGCTTGTACCCGGTGAAGCGGTCGCCCCGCTGATGAGCTCGCGAAAGTCGATGGATCCGAGCTTGCCATCGGCGTGACCCCTCAGCGGTGCCACTAAGCCTGGTCAAGCTGGTCAACGCGGCGACGATCATCACCACCCAGTCGATGACCATCACCCGCATGGCAGGCCCGGCGTGGTCGCCGCTACCGAGACCCTCTGCCGCGGCGTCATCGCCGCGGATCGGTGACCGCGCCATTCGCCCGTTACTGGGCGCCCGGACTTCGCCTGAGCGTCGCAGAGAGCGGACAATGTGCCGGTGATCGTCAGCACGCGGAGCACAGGACCCGTCGGATGATCTATACAGAGCCGGACGCCTCGGGCGTGGGCATACCGCTGCCCGTCGAGAAGCGCCTGCACGCCGGCGGCGTCCAAGAACCTTAAAGCCCTCAGATCGACGACCATCTGCGATGGCGCGCCATGACTTACAGCGTCAGCGACGACGGCGTCCACGGCGTCGCACGTGGAGATATCCAGTTCGCCGTCCAGGTATACGCGGATGCTACCGGCCTCGTCTGGTTCGTTGACGATGGACAGGGGTGCCGTCATCACAGACCTCCGGAAGTGGTATCAGTTGGCGTTCGAGTCGCCGGTGGCCGACGGCGTGGTGTGCTGCTCGTCGGGTGAAGCGCTGGTGCGGGTACTGGTACCCGACAGCTGCCGGGCGGTGTTGACCAGCCCGACGAGGCTGAAGGCCTGCGGGGTGTTGCCGAGGTGGCGCCGGTGCACCGGGTCGTATTCCTCGGCGAGCATGCCGACGTCGTTGCGCAACCCGAGGAGCCGCTCGAACAGTTGCCGCGCCTCGCCGGTGCGGCCGATGCCGTGCAGAGCGTCGGCCAGCCAGAAGGTGCACGCCAGGAAGGCGCCTTCGGTGCCCGGCAGACCGTCGACGTTGTCGTCGTGCTGTGGCTGATAGCGCAGCAGGAATCCGTCAGTGGACAACTGTTTTTGGACTGCCTCGACGGTGCCGACGACGCGGGAGTCGTCGTAGGGCAGAAAGCCGACGCGCGGAATGAGCAGCAGCGCCGCGTCGAGGCCGTCCGAGCCGTAGAACTGGGTGAAGGTGTTCCGATCCGGGTCGAAGCCCTGGGCGCACACCTCGGCGTGGATCTGCTCGCGGGTGGCGCGCCACCGGTCGACGGGTCCGTCGAGGCCGTGGCGTTCGACGGCGGTCACCGCGCGGTCGAGGCCCGCCCACGCCATGACCTTGGAGTGCACGAAGTGCCGGCGTGGGCCACGGACCTCCCACAGCCCGTTGTCGGGTTCGCGCCAGTTTCCTTCGAGGTAGTCGAGCAGGGCGCGTTGCAGGTCCCAGCCGGCGTCGGTTGCTGCGATGCCGGCTTCGCGGGCAAGGTGCAGGCCGTCGAGGACCTCACCCCACACGTCGAGCTGGAATTGCTCGGCGGCGGCGTTACCGACCCGCACCGGGCTGGAGTTCTCATAGCCGGGCAGCCAGTCGAGGATGGATTCGGTGAGGCGGCGGGTGCCGTCGAGGCCGTACATGATCTGCAGGTCGGCGGGGTCGCCGGCAGCTGCTCGCAGCAGCCATTGACGCCAGGCCTTGGCTTCGGCGACGTAGCCAGTACCGAGCAGGGCTTGCAGGGTAAACGTGGCGTCGCGGAGCCAGCAGTAGCGGTAGTCCCAGTTGCGGCCTCCGCCGATCTGCTCCGGAAGGCTAGTGGTGGCGGCAGCGAGGATGCCACCGGTGGGCGCGTAGGTCAGAGCCTTGAGCAGGATCAGCGACCGGCGGACCGCGTCGGCGTACGGCCCGTCGTAGGCACAACGGCCGATCCAGTCCTGCCAGAACTGTTCGGTGGCGGCAAGTGCGTGGTGCGGGTGCACCGGCTCCGGCCGGGGAAGATGCGACAACTGGTGGGTGAGCACGAACGCGACCCGGTCACCGGCGGAAACGGTGAATTGCCCGGTGAGGGTGCGGTCGTGGTGTTCCAGGGCGATGTCGGCGTGCAGCCAGGCGGCGTCCGGGCCGGCGACGGCCGCGTGTTCGCGCTCTCCATGGCGAACCCACGGGGTGATGCTGCCGTAGTCGAAGCGCAGGCGCAGTCGCGTGCCCATGGTGACGGTCCCGGTGACACCTTCGACGATGCGTACGACGTCGGCGGCCTCGCCGCGCAGCGGCATGAAGTCGACCACGCGGACTGTCCCGCCGTCGGTGTCCCACTCGGTTTCCAGGACGAGGGTGTCGCCGCGGTAACGCCGGCGGGTCGCCGTGCTCGCGCCGGTGGGTGCGAGCAGCCAGTGCCCGGCGTCGGAGTCGGCGAGAAGGGCCGCGAAGCAGGCCGGTGAGTCGAACCGCGGCAGGCACATCCAGTCGACGGAGCCGTCGCGGCCGACCAGGGCGGCGGTGTGCAGGTCTCCGATGAGGGCGTAGTCCTCGATGGGCGATGCCATGGTCACCGCCTCTTTCAGGACAGAGTGAGGACGACTTTGATGTCGTCCGGGTGGGCGGTCAGCGCATCGGTGAACTTCTCCAGCGGCACCCGTCGGGTGATCAGCCGCCGCAGCCAGTCGACGTCGGCCTGGTCCAAGGCGTCGGCGGCCGCGTGGTAGTGGCGCAGGTTGGCGTTCACGCTGCCGACGACCACGTCGTTCTCGAGTACGATTTCCCGGTTCTGCGCGCCGGCGTCGATCGAGAGGCGGCGTCCCGGCGTGGATACACCGGTCAGGCAGGTGATGCCGTAGGCGGCGGTGTTGGCGATCGCGTCGAAGACCACCGATCCGGCGCCGGTGGCCTCGATGACGATGTCCGGTTGCAGCTTGCCGGCGACCTCATCGACGGGGTCGTGGTGGTAGGTGGCACCCAGTGCGGTCACGGCGTCGAGCTTCGGTCCGGCGGTGATCCGGTCGAGGACGTGCACGTCCAGGCCACGCTGGATGCCGAGCATGGCGGCGAGCAGGCCGATCGGTCCGGCGCCGGTGACCAGTACCCGTTGCGGGTCGTAGAAGGAGCGGGCGCCGATCGCGTCGACCTGCTCCCAGGCCTTGGCGACCACGGTGGTGGGTTCCATCAGCATGCCGACGTCGGCCAGTCGCGGATCGAGGCGGACCGCGTAGTCCTGTTCGACCGTCCAGAGTTGCGCCGCGTAACCGTCGAGCTCCTTGATGCCGCGTTCGGTGTAACGGCCGTTGCGGCACATGTCGAACTCGCCGTGCGCGCATGCCCCACACGGCACGGGGTCGGGCCGGCGTACCACCCCGACGACGAGGTCGCCGACGTGGAAATCGCTGCCGGACGGGGCCTGGCGTACCCGGCCCAGCGATTCGTGGCCCAGCACGAGCCGGTCGCGGCCGGGCGGCGCCCAGCCGTAGTCACCGGCGGTGATCTCGCGGTCGGTGCCGCACACCCCGATGGCCAGCCCTTCCACGAGCATGTGGTGGTGTGGCGGCGATGGATCAGGTAGATCCTCTAGCTGGGCGGTGCCGGCGGTTCCCGGCTGGACAGTCAACGCACGCATGGATGCTCCTGTCGATGGGGTGGTCGGTTGAGCTCAGGGATGGGTGTGCGCGACTTCTGGGGAGGGGGTGTCCAGCGGCACCGCCGCGGCGGGAACCAG
>NZ_JBEZGQ010000018.1:0-23560 GCF_040650095.1 Actinoplanes sp. NPDC048791
GGCGTCGCGGATCTGGCCGGCGATCGCGGCGACGTCGGCCTCGGCGCGGACCGACTCGCCGGCCGCCTCGATCAGCCCGCGCCAGCCGTCCGGCCGGGCCAGATAGGCCAGCGCGGCCACCTCGACCGGGTCGGCCGCGGCGGGGGCCATCCCGCCGGCCACGGCGGCGCCCAGGTCACCGGCGTCGGTGACGATGCGGCCGCTGATCCGCTGCCGGAACAGCGGGTCGGAGGCGAGCTGGGCGGCGATGGCGGGCCCACCGAGCCGGGCCCGGCGGTTGGGGGCGAATTTGGCCACCCGGCGCAACGGCACGGGGGTCTCGTCGGCCGGCAGCCCGGTGAGCGCGGCCGCGGCCAGAATGGTGATCCGCTGCCGGACCGCCTCGGGCAGGGTGGGCTCGGGACCATGATCCTCGTCCGACGGGCCCAGGTCCTCGGACGGGTCGATGTCCTGGTCAGAAGCCTCGGAGGCGTCCGGGCCGGCCGCCTCGGCCGCGCCCGGGCCGTAGCTGTGCCCGGCGTCGTCGTCCCCGGCCTGGTCCGGAGCACCCTCGGTCCCACGAGCCGCCTCCTCGAAGGGGCGGTCGTCGAACGGCGGCGGCGCGGACATTTCTCTATTCTCCCACCGTGGGCAGCGGAAAAGCTTGCGGTAGCAAGTGATGTTTTCCCGCCGCGGGCCGGAGTTTGTCATACCCCCTCTCTAAATTGCCCGTCGTGGCACAACCGGCATACGTGCAGGGCACTCTGGACACCCTCCTGAGCGCCGACGGCTCCGTCGATCCGGCGGCGCTGTCCCTGCGGGACACGACCTTCGTCGTGCTCGACCTGGAGACGACCGGCGGGGCGCCGGACGGCGGCGGCATCACCGAGATCGGCGCGGTCAAGGTGCGCGCCGGCGAGGAGCTGGGGGTGCTCGGCACCCTGGTCAACCCGGGTGAGCGCATCCCGCCGTTCATCACCGTGCTGACCGGCATCACCGAGGCCATGCTGGCCCCGGCGCCACCGATCGAGGCGGTGCTGCCGAGCCTGCTGGAGTTCCTGCGCGGAGCCGTCCTGGTCGCGCACAACGCGCCGTACGACGTCGGTTTCCTCAAGGCCGCCTGCGCCCGGCACGGGCATCCCTGGCCGCAGCTGCGGGTGCTCGACACCGCCGCGCTGGCCCGCCGGGCGCTGACCAAGGACGAGGTGCCCAACCGCAAGCTCGGCACCCTGGCCCAGTTCTTCCGGGCCGCCGTCCAGCCCACCCACCGGGCCCTGGACGACGCCCGGGCCACGGTCGACGTGCTGCACGGGCTGATCGAGCGGCTGGGCAGCTACAAGGTGCACACGCTGGGCGACGCCATCGAGTTCGCCAAGGCGGTCACCCCGACCCAGCGGCGCCAGCGGCACCTCGCCGACGGCCTGCCGCACGCCCCGGGGGTCTACGTCTTCCGCGCCGCCGATGAGCGCCCGCTCTACGTCGGCACGTCGGTCGACATCGCGACCCGGGTGCGCAGCTACTTCACCGCCAGCGAGAAGCGGGCCCGGATGTCCGAGATGATCGGCGCCGCGGTCCGGGTCGAGGCGGTGGAGTGCGCCCACTCGCTGGAGGCGGAGGTGCGCGAGCTGCGGCTGATCGCGGCCCACGCGCCGCCGTACAACCGCAGGTCGAAGTATCCGGAGCGGGTCGTCTGGCTCAAGCTGACCGCCGAGGCGTACCCCCGCCTGTCGGTGGTCCGGTCGCTGGCCGAGGACGGCGCCGCCTATCTCGGCCCGTTCTCCTCGCGCCGCACGGCCGAGCTGGCCGCGGCGGGTGTCTATGACGCCGTGCCGCTGCGCCAGTGCACCCACAAGCTCTCGATCAAGACCCGCACGCCCGCCTGCGCGCTGGCTGAGCTGGGGCGATGCCCGGCGCCCTGCGAGCACGAGATCACCCCGGAGGAGTACGCCCGCAGAGCCGCCCTGCCCTTTCGCACCGCCACCTACGGCGACCCCCAGCCCCTGGTGGACGCCCTGCTGGCCCGCATCGAGGTGCTGTCCGACCGGCAGCGCTACGAGGAGGCGGCGGTGATCAGATCCCGGCTCGTGGCGCTCCTGCGCGCCACCGTCCGGATGCAACGCCTCGGCGCGCTCACCGGCATCAGCGAGCTGGTCGCCGCCCGGCGCAACGACGCGTACGGCTGGGAGATCATCGTGGTCCGGCACGGCCGGCTGGCCGCCGCGGCGACCTCACCGCCCCGGCTGCACCCCCGGCCGACCCTGGACATGGCCCGCGCCACCGCGGAGACGGTCCTGACAGGACCGGGTCCCGTCCCGGCCGCCTCGGCGGAGGAGACCGAACGGATCCTGGCCTGGCTGGAACGGCCCGACACCCGGCTGGTGGAAACTTCTGGCGACTGGGTGTCACCGGCGCGTGGCGCTGCGCGCTTCACTAGGCTCCTCACCAGGGCGGAAGCCGCGGCGTCGAGAAGAGACTCGTCCGTTCGCTCATCGGTAACTGACCGTTCGGATGACGCTCGCTCGCTTAGGCTGTAAGGAACACGGCGCGCGAAGCCGTGAAAATCGGTGGGATCCGTGCGTACCGTTCGGGGTAGACGAAGCGGGCCGGGCGGATCTTGCGGTAGATCGGTGAGGGGGTGTCCGAGTGGACGTCGACGCCGGCCACGGCGCCGCCCTTGGACGTGCCCTGTCTCCGTCACCCGCGGAGATCCCCCTTTCGCGCCGGCTGCGATCGTTCCTCAGCTTCCAGGGCAACGACGACGACCCGGTCACCACGCTCACCCGCACCCACCGTCACATCCACCCCTCCGCTGACGCGGGCGTGCTGCGCCGCAGCTATGCCGTCGCGGAGAACATGCACCGCGGCCAGTTCCGCAAGAGCGGCGATCCGTACATCACGCATCCGCTCGCGGTCGCGCAGATCTGCGCCGAGCTCGGCATGGACACCACCACCCTGGTCGCCGCGCTGCTGCACGACACGGTCGAGGACACCAGTTACACGCTGGAGACGCTGCACGGCGATTTCGGCCCCGAGGTGGCCCACCTGGTCGACGGCGTGACCAAGTTCGACAAGGCGTTCTACGGCAAGGTCGCCGAGGCCGAGACGATCCGCAAGATGATCGTGGCCGCCGGCAAGGACGTCCGGGTGCTGGTCATCAAGCTGGCCGACCGCCTGCACAACATGCGTACCCTCGATGCCCGCTCCCCCGCCTCCCGGGCCCGGATCGCGACCGCGACCCTCGACGTGCTGGTCCCGCTGTGCGACCGCCTCGGCATCCAGGCCCTCAAGCGCGACCTCGACGACGTGGTGCTCTACCACCTCGAGCCGGAGTCCTTCGCCCGCATCGACGAGCACGTGAAGAACCGCCCGGGCTGGGCCGAATACGTCGACGACGTCAAGGCCAAGGCCCAGGTCGCGCTGCGCCGGTCCCGGGTGGACGCGAAGGTCATGCCCCGCCCGCGGCACTACTACTCGATCTGGAAGGACACGGTCGCCGGCGGCCACGCGGTCCCGCTGGACCTGCCCCGCATCGCGGTGATCGTGGACGGGCCCGAGACCGACTGTTACGCCGCGCTCGGCGCGATCCACGGCCAGTGGCGCCCGGTCGCCGGCCGGTTCAAGGACTTCATCGCCTCCCCGAAGAACAACCTCTACCGCTCGCTGCACACCACGGTGACCGGTCCCGAGGGCCGCCTGGTCGAGGTGCTGATCCGCACGGTGTCGATGCACCGCTGCGCCGAATACGGCGTCGCCACCGGCTACCGCTACCCCAAGTCGACCGAGGGCGCCGAGGCCACCGGGGCCGACCAGCTCACCTGGCTCAAGCGGGTGCTGGACTGGCAGCAGGACACCACGGACGCCGGCCAGTTCCTCGCCTCGCTGCGCTGTGACCTCGCCGAGGGCCAGATCCAGGTGTTCGCCCACGGCAACACGTTCGACCTGCCGGCCGGCTCGACCCCCGTCGACCTGGCGTACGAGCTCAGCGCCGACAAGGGCGACGAGACGCTCGCTGCGACGATCAACGGCCGGCTGGCCCCGCTGAGCTCGCCCCTGCGCGACGGCGACGTGGTGGAGATCTTCACCGAGACCGACGGCCACGTCGAGGTGGAGCCGGGCGCGGCACCGCGCGGGCCCCGCAAGGAATGGCTCGGCTTCGTGAAGTCGACCCAGGCGCAGATGCAGATCAACCGCTACTTCGCCGAGGAGAACAGCCCCGGCATCAGCATCGCCGACAAGGTCCGGCTGGGCCGCGCGACGATCGGGCTGACCCTGCGCAAGCACGACCGGGGGCTGGCCAGCGAGGTTCCGCTGCGCCGGCTGGCCGAGGAGCTCGGTTATCCCGACCTGGAGACCATGCTGGTGGCGGTCACCGAGCGCAACCTCGAGCCCGATCAGGTGGTCGAGCAGCTCATCGCCCTGGTCGACCACCCGGACTGAGCCCATCGCGCCCGGCCGCTAGCCTGGCGGGGTGAACATCCACCGGCGGTTGCGTGGCGTCGCGTACCAGACGTTCTACCGGCTGCCGCATTCCGTGCGCCGCCGCATCGTCCGCCTGATCGTGCCGAAATATCTGGTCGGCGCCGTGACGATCATCCGCGACTCGGAGGCACCGGAGCCCGGCCGGTTGCTGCTGCTCCGGCAGCCGCCCGGCCGCAGCTGGGGCCTGCCGGCCGGCCTGCTCAAGAAGGCGGAGCCGCCGGCGGTGGGCGCGGCCCGTGAGCTGTCCGAGGAGTCGGGCGTGGTCATCGACCCGGACGACCTGATCCCGGCCGTGCCGAACGCCATCGTGCACGCCAAGGGCTGGGTCGACACGATCTTCATGGGTTCGGTCCCGGCGTCGACGACCCCGCTGGTGGTCGACGGTGGTGAGGTCCTGGAGGCGGGCTGGTTCCCGCTGGACGACCTGCCCCGGCTGACCCCGAACACGGCGATCGTCCTCGGCATCTACGGCATGGGCCCGCACGCGGCCCACAGCCCGTCATGACGCCGGCCGTCGCCGCTGGCGGCCGGCGAGGGTCAGCGGCTGCGGCCCCTGACCGAGCTGCTGCCCAAGGCGCTGTGCCCGGTCGGCAACGTCGCCCTGCTGGACCGGGCGCTGACCCGGATCAATGGTCTCGGCCTGAGCGGACCGTCCCAGGTGGCCGTCAACGCCGCGTACCTCGCCGAGCAGGTCGTCACCCACGTCGGCGACCGCGCGCACCTGTCCGTGGAGCCTGACGGCCCGCTGGGCACGTCCGGCGGGCTCGGCCGCCTGCGGGGGTGGATCGACGGCCGGGGAGCGCTGATCGGCAACGCGGACGCGTATCTGGCGGATCCGCAACGCGAGCCGGGCAAGGACATCGCGGCGCTGCTGGAGGGCTGGACCGGTGAGACCGTACGGATGCTGACCCGCCCCCTGCCCCCGGGCACGACGGGTGGCTTCAGCGGCCACCGGTTCGCCGGTTTCTCGCTCGTGCCGTGGCGCTACCTCCGCGACCTCACCGACGAGCCGTCCGACCTGGTCCGCACGGTGTGGCGCCCGGCCGAGGCGGCGGACGAGCTGGAGCTGGTCACCTACGACGGCGTCTACATCGACACCGGTACGCCGGCGGACTACCTGACGGCCAACCTGCACGCAGCCGCCGGCCTGACCGACCCCACGGCCACGCTGACCGGCCGGGCGGCCGAGTCCGTGATCGGTGCCGGCGCCGAGGTCCACGGCAGCGTCACCCGGTGCGTGATCTGGCCGGGGGCGACAGTGCACGAAGGCGAGTCGCTGCGGGACGCCGTCCGCGCCGGCCCGGACCTCACCGTCCCCGCCTGACCGCCGGCCGCGCCGTGGATAGCATGAACCGACCCGTCCCACCCATCCGCCTCATCGCCGAGGAGACGCCAGCGTGAACACCGCGATCGTGCACATCGAGTGCGCCACCGACTCCATCCCGGAGGTCGCCGAGGCGCTCGCCGCGCTGCCCGGCGTGAGCGAGGTCTACTCGGTGGCCGGCAACGTCGACCTGATCGCGATCGTCCGGGTCGCCCGGTTCGACGAGATCGCCGAGGTGATCGCGGGCCGGATCTCCAAGACCCCGGGGGTCCTGAACACGGAGTCGCACATCGCCTTCCGCGCCTACTCCAAGCACGACCTGGAGGACGCCTTCGCGATCGGCCTCCCCGACGCCGACTGAGCACCGCCGGGCACCGCCGGGCACCGCCGGGCACCGCCGGGCACCGGCCGCCGAGCGCCGACCAACGCCGCCGGCCTCCGACCCAGCGCCAGCAAGCGCCATGAGGCGCCGGCCGCGGGCCGGCCGAGGGCCGTAAAAGTGTCGGAGGCCCCGGTTACGCTGCCGCGATGTCCGACACCCCGCTGACCGACGACCGGCATCCCGCCGAGGTCGTGACCGGCCTGGTCGACCAGGTCCTGACCCTGGCGGCCACCTGGACCGCCTGGGACGGCGTCCCCGTTCCGGCCGGCGACCGCCTCTACACCCCGCACAAGGCCATCCGGCGGGTCACCGACCACCTCATCGACCACCTGGCCGAGATCGAGGCCCGCGTCGCCGGAGTGCCGACCATCCCGGACGCCTGGCATGCCTCCGCGACCACCACCGCCGCCGATCTCGCCGCCTTCACCGCGGCCGACCTCGACGAGGCCCGCAGCCGGCTCACCCGGCTGGCGCAGGTCTTCGACGTGCGGCTCCGGGCCCTCTCCGACGCCCAGCTCGATCGGCGTGACGGCTCGGCCTGGTCGCCGCGGCAGATCGCCTTTCATCTGGCGGAGTCGCTCTACTACGCCGAGTCCGTCGGCCGCCTGCGGGCATGAAAAAGGGGACCCCGTGGGGTCCCCTTTTCCGTGCTCTTCGATCAGCGACCGGAGGTGATCTCCTCGCGCTCCTCGCGGGCGGTCACCGGCGGCATGCCCGGTGACACCGGCGCCTCGGCCGGCTTCTCGACCGGGAAGAAGAAGCCCTTCACCGCGGGCGCCAGGGCGCCGAGGCGGTTCATCTTCTTCGGGACGACCCAGCCCGC
Organism: Actinoplanes sp. NPDC048791; assembly: GCF_040650095.1. Taxonomy (NCBI): domain Bacteria; kingdom Bacillati; phylum Actinomycetota; class Actinomycetes; order Micromonosporales; family Micromonosporaceae; genus Actinoplanes; species Actinoplanes sp. NPDC048791. The sequence continues at coordinate 6,988 of NZ_JBEZGQ010000018.1, forward strand.
GTAGTCCAGCGGCAGCGGGTGGCCGTGGTCGTCGACCGGGCCCAGCGGCTGGTGGACCTCGTAGAACCGGCCGTCGGCGGCCCGCTTGATGATGCCGGTCTCCACGCCGTGGGCCAGCACCTCGCGGTCGTGCTGCTGCAGGCCCAGGCAGATCCGCACGGCCAGCCAGTACGCCAGCGGCGGCAGGATCACCATACCGATGCGGCCGGCCCAGGTCATCGCGTTCAGGCTGATGTGGAACTTGTCGGCGATGACGTCGTTGCCGCCGGAGATGGTGGCCACGATGAAGAACGTGAACGCCATCGCGCCGACGCCGGTGCGCTCGGGTGCGTCCCGCGGGCGCTGGAGCAGGTGATGGGACTTGTTGTCCTTGTTCCGCCGGGCCTCGATGAACGGGTACATCATCGGGACCGTGAACAGCGCGCCCAGGCCGACGACGGCCGGCCAGAACAGCGGCGGGATCACGTAGCCGTTGCCGATCGGGATGTCGATCTGCCAGGCCGGCATGAGCCGGACCAGGCCGTCCATGAACATGACGTACCAGTCGGGCTGGCTCGCCGAGGAGACCTCGGAGGCCCGGTACGGCCCGAACAGCCAGATCGGGTTGATCTGGAACAGGCCGGCCATCAGCGAGATGACGCCGAAGACAGCCATGAAGAAGCCGCCCTGCTTGAGCGCGTACCGCGGGAACATGCGCTCGCCGACGACGTTCGAGTTGGTCCGGCCGGGGCCGGGCCACTGGGTGTGCTTCTGCTTGAACACCAGGCCCAGGTGCACGCTGATCAGCGCGAGCAGGCCGCCCGGGATGAGCAGCACGTGGGCGATGTAGAAGCGGCCGATGATCAGCTCGCCGGGGAACTCGCCGCCGAAGATCGACGCCGACACCCAGGAGCCGACGACCGGGATCGACAGCATGATCGCCGAGGCGATGCGCAGGCCGGTGCCGGACAGGCCGTCGTCCGGCAGGGAGTAGCCGGTGAAGCCGGCGAGGAAGCCGAGCAGGAACAGCGCGATGCCGATGATCCAGTTGGCCTCACGCGGCTTGCGGAACGCGCCGGTGAAGAAGACGCGGGCCATGTGCACGATCATGGAGGCCATGAAGAGCAGGGCCGCCCAGTGGTGCATCTGGCGCATGAACAGACCACCGCGGACCTCGAACGACAGGTCCAGCGACGACGCGTACGCGGTCGACATCTCGGTGCCGCGCAGCGCCGGGTAGGCGCCGTCGTACGCGATCTCCTTCATCGACGGGTCGAAGAAGAGGGTCAGGAAGACACCGCTGAGCAGCAGGACGATGAACGAGAACAGCGCGATCTCGCCCAGCAGGAAGGACCAGTGGTCGGGGAAAACCTTGTTGAGCAGGCCGCGAAGGGGGGTGGCGACCTGCAGGCGCTCGTCGAGACCCTTGGCTGTCTTGCCCGGTACGGCTGCTAGATCGAATTTCCGGCGCTTCATGGCCGCTCCCAGAAGTCTGGCCCTACGGCCTCTCGATAGTCCGACGTTGCCACGAAGAAGCCTTCCTCGTCCACCGTGATGGGCAGCTGAGGCAGGCGGCGGCTCGCGGGACCGAAGATCGGCCTGGCGTTTTCCGTGATCAGGAACTGCGACTGGTGGCACGGGCAGAGGAGCCGGTTGGTCTGCTGCTCGTACAGGCTGGCGGGGCAGCCGGCGTGGGTGCAGATCTTCGAGTATGCGACGTAGTTACCCCACATCGCACCCTTGTTCTTGGCATCGCCGTCGGTCGCGGCGCGAGCCACCGCCGCGTCACCGGCGCGCAGGTGGATGAGCAGGGTGGGCGAGTCGGCGTACTCGTTGGTGGCGCCGTGCGGGATGCCCGGGAAGACCGTGATCTGGCCGCCGACGCTGACGTCCTCGGGCCGGATCGGCGTGCCGTCCTCGCGGGTGAGCCGGACCAGCTTGCCCTGGTTGGGCACCGGGTCGAAGCCGGTGCGGAACATCGGCGGGTCCTGGCCACGGTCCGGCTTGTGCGGGCTGCGGATCAGGCCACCGATCAGCGGGGCCACCGCGGCGAGGGCGATCGGGGTCAGGCCCAGCGCGACCGCGCCCTTGAGCAGCGGCCGGCGCTGGATGGCGAGCTCGTCGGCCGTGAACAGCATCGTCTGGCCGGTGATCTGCCGGTCCTCGTCGGTGGACATCGCCTCGTGGCGGTCCTGGATCGAGACCTCGTGCGGCAGCAGCTTCTTGGCCCAGGTCAGGATCGCGAAGCCGATCGCCAGCAGCGCCAGGCCGAGCGAGATGCCCAGCACCGGCGTGTAGTAGTCGCTGGTGGTGTGACCCAGCTCGTACTCCCACGGCCAGAAGATGTACGCGATCAGGAAGACCAGGCCGAGCAGGCCGGCGACCAGGAACAGCAGGGCGATCGAGCGCTCGATGCGCTTCTCGGCCCGGGTGTTCGGCCCCGGGAACTGCGACTCGTACGTGACGATCTCGATGTCGTCCCGGCGAGCGCCCTCCCGGACGATCTCGAAGCGCGACAGCCGCGGGTCGCTGAGGTCCAGCGGCTCCTCGCCGGCGCCGTGCGCGCCGTGCGGTTCCTTGACAACGGTCATGACTTCCCCGCAATCCACAGCGCCGCGAAGACCAGGATCGTGATGCCGACGACGAAGATCGCCAGACCCTCGGTGACCGGACCGTACCGGCCCAGGTTGAACAGGCCGCCCGGGTCCTTGTCCTCCTGGAGCTGCATCTTGACGTACGTGATGATCTCGCGCTTCTGGTCCGGGGTCAGCTCGTTGTCGCCGAACACGGGCATGTTCTGCGGACCGCTGAGCATGGCCGCGTAGATCTCCTCGGTCGTCGCGTCGTGCAGGCTCGGCGCGTACTTACCCGAGGACAGCGCACCACCGCCGCCACCGAAGCCGTGGCAGGAGGTGCAGTTCAGCCGGAACAGCTCGCCACCGGCCGACAGCGCCTCGGGGTTCTCCTCGAGGCTCATGGTCAGGTCGCCGGTCGGGATCTGCGGGCCGCCACCCAGCTCCTGGATGTACTGCCCCAGCTGCTTGGTCTGCGCCTTGTCGAACTGCGGCGGCTTCTGCGCGGCCTGGGCCTCCTGGCGGGTCATCGGCATGCGGCCGGTGCCCACCTGGAACTCGACCGAGGCCGAACCGACGCCGATGAGGCTCGGCCCGCGACCCTCGACACCCTCGGCGTTGCGGCCGTGGCACGAGATGCAGCTGTTGTCGAAGAGCGCCTTGCCCTCCTGCGCGGACGCGGAGAGCTGCGGGGTGTCCTCGGCGAACGCGCCCGGGGCGAAAGCGGTGTAGACGCCTCCGGCCAGTGCCAATGCGGCGAGCATGCGCGCCGCCGCGCCGAGGCGCCGCCGCATCCGGCTCGGCGCCGACCGCCGCCGGTTGAACACCCGGAAACGCCGGCCGGCGGGGGTGTCAGAAGTCATGGGCTGTGTCCTCTGGGTTTTGACCTTGAAACTCACGGGCGGGCGGCTACTGCAGCCAATAGATCATGGCGAACAGCGCGATCCACACGACGTCGACGAAGTGCCAGTAGTACGACACCACGATCGCCGAGGTGGCCTGCGCCGGCGTGAACCGGCCCATGGTGGTGCGGATCATGTAGACGATGAAGGCGATCAGACCGCCCGTGACGTGCAGACCGTGGAACCCGGTCGTCAGGTAGAACATCGAGCCGTAGCCGTCGCTGTTGAGCTTGACGCCCTCGCTGACCAGCGTGCGGTACTCGTTCGCCTGGCCGAGCACGAAGATCAGGCCCATGACGAAGGTGATGGTGAACCAGCGTCGCAGCGCGAAGACGTCACCCTTCTCCGCCGCGAAGACACCGAGCTGGCACGTGACCGAGGAGAGCACCAGGATCACCGTGAAGGTGGTGGCGTACGGGATGTTGAGCTCTTTGGTGTGCTCCTCCCACATCTCCGGGGCGGCGGCACGGATCGAGAAGTACATGGCGAACAACGCCGCGAAGAACATGAGTTCACTGGAGAGCCACACGATGGTCCCCACGCTGACCATGTTGGGTCTCGTCAGCGAGTGGATCCGGCTCTTGTCGATGGCTGCCGCTGTCACGGGCTCATTATTGCCCCGCGATCACTCGAACATGTCGCGGGGGGCCCAATCCGTACCTGGTTCGCGCCCCGTGCGCCGGTGACGGTCGGTCGGGGCCTAGCCTCGAAGGGTGCAGCCAGTCGAAATGCCCACGCTCGCGGCGGCCTCGGGGGATACTGCGCCCCCGCCGTTCAGCGTCGCCGAGATCTTCACCCAGATCCGGCTGACCAGCCTGCTCGCGCTCTTCCTGGTCATCGCCGGGGCCGTCTACCTCTACGGCGTGCACCGCCTGAAGCAGCGCGGCGACCACTGGCCGCGCGGCCGCACGGTCGCCTTCCTGCTCGGCGGGCTGGGCTCGATCGCCGCGGTCACCGTCACCGGCCTTGAGGCATATGACACAACGCTGCTCAGCGTGCACATGGTGCAACACATGGTGCTGTCCATGGTGGGCCCGATCTTCCTGGCCCTCGGCGCGCCGGTGACGCTGGCGCTGCGCACGCTGCCCGCGGCCAACCGCAAGGTGCTGCTGGCGGTGCTGCACAGCGGGGCCGCCCGGGTGCTGACGTTCCCGCTGGTCGCGTTCGGGATCTTCGTCGCCAACCCGTTCGTCCTCTACTTCACCGGGCTCTACCGGGCCACGCTCGAGCACGCCTGGCTGCACGAGTTCATCCACGTGCACTTCATCGTCACCGGCTGCCTGTTCTTCTGGCCGCTGCTCGGCCTGGACCCGCTGCCCAACCGCTGGCCGTACCCGGCCCGGGCGCTGCTCATGGTGCTGTCCGTGCCGTTCCACACGGTGCTGGGGCTCACCATCATGCAGAGCAGGACCCTGCTCGGCGGCGACTGGTACCCGAGCCTGGGCCTGGACTGGTCGAACCCGTGGAACGACCAGGTGGTGGCCGGCGGCATCCTGTGGGCCGGCGGCGAGATCGTCAGCGTCACGATGCTGGGCATCCTGGTGCTGCAGTGGATCAAGCAGTCCGAGCGCGAGGCCAAGCGGATCGACCGGGCCCTGGACCGCGCGGAGGCCGAGGACCAGCGCCGCGCCGGCGCGGTGCCGGACGAGCCGGCCGGCGCGGCCACGGCGGCGGCGACCAAGATCACAGAGCCGGCCCCGACGGTACGACCACAGCCGGACGCCCGCTAGCCCGTTCGGTACGATCAGCGGGCACCTACGAGCGTGGGAACCGGGGCACACATGAGCGACGACAGCAAGCCGCAGCCGGACAAGTACACCGTCCTGCTGTACAGCGACGACCCAGCGGTCCGGGACCGGATCAGGCTGGCGATCGGCGTCCGCCCCGCCGCCGACCTCTCCGTGGAGTTCGTCGACGCCTCCACCTGGGAGGAGTGCCGGATCCTGCTGGACGACTACGAGATCGACCTGATGGTCCTCGACGGCGAGGCGGCCCCGGCCGGCGGTCTGGGCATCGCCCGCCAGACCAAGGACGAGTACGCCGACCCGCCGCCCACCTGCGTGGTGATCGCCCGCGCCGCCGACCGTTGGCTGGCCGCGTTCGCCCAGGTCGACGCGACGCTGGTGCACCCGCTCGACCCGGTGACCACCGGTCAGACCATCGCCGGCATGCTCCGCGGCCGCCGCGACGGCGTGATCCCGCTGGGCACCATGGGCAAGCTGGGCTGATCCCACCTTCAGCTGCCCTTCCAACCACCCCGCCGCCGCCCTTGACCGGACTGAAGGCAACCCGAACTCCCCCCGAAGGAGTGCCCCGCATGGGAGCACCGACCTGGCCCAACCTGCTGAGTGCCCTGCTGCGCTCCGAGGAGCTCTCGGCGCAGGACACCGCCTGGGCCATGGGCGAGATCATGGCCGGCAACGCCACCCCGGTGCAGGTCGCCGGGTTCGCGGTGGCGCTGCGGGCCAAGGGTGAGACCCCCGCGGAGCTGGCCGGGCTGGTCGAGGCCATGCTGGCCAACGCCACGGTGGTCGAGCTGCCCGAGGACGTCCGCACGGACGCCGTCGACGTGGTGGGCACCGGCGGCGACCGGGCCCACACGGTCAACATCTCCACGATGGCCGCGATCATCACGGCCGCGGCCGGGGTCAAGGTCGTCAAGCACGGCAACCGGGCGGCCTCGTCCGCCTGCGGCACCGCTGACCTGCTCGAGTTCTTCGGCATCCCGCTGGACCTGGGCCCGGAGGGGGTCAAGCGCACCGTCGCCGAGGCCGGCATCGGCTTCTGCTTCGCCGCCCGCTACCACCCCGGCATGCGGCACGCCTCGGTGACCCGCCGCGAGCTGGGCCACCCGACGTTCTTCAACGTGCTGGGCCCGCTGACCAACCCGGCCCGGCCCCGCGCGGCGGCGGTCGGCTGCTTCGACCAGCGGATGGCCCCGGTGATGGCCGAGGTCTTCGCCCGCCGTGGCGATTCCGCGCTGGTCATGCGCGGCGAGGACGGCCTGGACGAGTTCACCACGGCGGCGCCGACCCGGATCTGGACGGTCAAGGACGGCACGGTGACCGAGTCCGTGGTGGACGCGGTCGACTTCGGACTGCCCCGCAGCAACCCGGGTGATCTGCGCGGCGGCGACGCGGCGTTCAACGCCGACGCGGCGGTGCGCACGTTCGCCGGCGAGAAGGGCCCGGTCCGCGACGCGGTCCTGCTCAACGCGGCGGCGGCGTTCGCGGCCCACGCGCGGTTCGCCGGCACGTTCGCCGTCACGATGCGGGCCGGGATCGCCCGGGCCGCGGAGACGGTGGATTCGGGGGCGGCCACGGCGCTGCTCGGCCGCTGGGTCGAGGCCGCGAAGGCGGCCAAGGCCGCCGAACCCGCCTGAGGTCGCGGAGCCGGCCGGTGACCGGCCAATATTTTCCTGACACGCCGGGCCGGGTTCCTGACCCGCGTCGCGGCCCGTGACAACGTTCGAAGGACATTCGGGTAATTCCACCTTCCGGCGAAGAGGAGCCACCCGTGCGAGACCGAGAACTGCGCTGCGTCATCTGCAACACCGAGATGCCGTTCGAGACGCCACCCTGCGCCGACGGCCATGCCGAGGAGTGCCCCGAGCTGCTCTGCACGCGCTGCGGCGCGGCGGAGATCGTCGCCCCGGTCACCTTCCGCGTGCTGTTGTCCGCGGGCGGGTCCCGAGTGGCCCCCCAGCAGCGCCGGGCCGCCTGACCCACACCCACCTGACCCCGCGCCCCGGCGCGGGCGGCACAGGCAAGCAGAAGGCCCGCACCCCGAGGGGATGCGGGCCTTCTGAACGTTGCTGCGTACGGGTCAGTGCTCGGCGGGGTGCCGGGTGCCCGAGTAGTACTCGAACAGCAGGCCGCAGGACGCGAAGATCACCATGATCATGCCCAGGGCGACCAGCCACCACTGCCAGAACACCAGGCCCAGGCCGGCGGTCGACGCGGCCAGGGCCAGGCCGAACGGCCAGTAGCTGCCCGGGCTGAAGAAGCCGACCTCACCGGCGCCCTCGGCGATCTCGCCGTCCTCGCGGTCCTCGGGCCGCAGGTCGATGCGCCGGGCCACGAACCAGAAGAAGCCACCGCACATCGAGCAGAGCAGGCCGGAGAGGATCAGCGCGACGAAGCCGATCCACTCGAGCTGGCCCACCTCGCCGTAGGTGTAGGCACCGTAGACGGCGGCCGCGCCGAACAGGAAGAGGGCAACGCCGGCAAAGATCTTGTATTCGGTCTTCAACTCAGGTCCCTACTTCCCCGCCGCGGTGTTGCCGGACTGGTTCCAGGACTGGTTGGTCCGGCGGGTGTCGAATGGCTGCGTGGTGACGGCGAAGCGCTCGTCGCCGGTGAAGCCGATCGCACCCATCGCGTCCTGGGTGGAACCGCCGGCCTCCTTGGCCGCGAGGAACTGGTCGAACTTCTCCGGGGAGACGACCACCAGCTCGAACTGCATGAAGGCGTGGTACGTGCCGCAGAGCTCGGCGCAGCGACCGACGTAGCGGCCCTCACGGTCGAGGGTCACCTCGAAGGTGTTGCGCACGTTGCCCGGGAACACGTCACGCTTGAAGAGCATCTCCGGCACCCAGAACGAGTGGATGACGTCGCGGCTGGTCTCCTCGAAGCGGATCTTCTTGCCCGTGGGCAGGACCAGCAGCGGGATGACGTCGCTCGAGCCGAGGTTGGACGCGACCGTCTTGGCCTCCGCGCCGGGTGCGTCGCGGTAGTTGAACTGCCAGTTCCACTTGAACGCGACGACCTCAACGGTCATGTCCGGCTTGGCCGAGAGCTTGTCCACGTCGGTCTGCACGATCGCCGTGTAGTAGAACAGCACCGCGACGATCAGCACCGGGGTCACCGTGTACAGAACCTCGAGCGGCATGTTGAACCGGGTCTGCACGGGCAGATTGTCGCCACGCTTGCGGTACCGGATGATGCACCAGAAGATCAGGCCCCAGACGAAGAACCCGACGACCAGTGCCGCGATCGTCGACGCGATCCACAGGTCGTACATCTTGTGGGCCTGCAGACTGATGCCGTGCTCGGGCCAGCCGAACCCGCCGAAGGCGCTTCCGACGCTGTCCACGGAACAGCCCGACAGCAGGGCCAGCAGCATGGCACCACCGACACCGAGCCCGGCGAGCCGTACGACACGCGGCCGTGCGACCGAACTCCTTGAGACCACCTGCTCCTGCCTCCCTAGAGCACCGCCCGGTGCGAAATCCGGACACCGGCGGCAAGGTGTCACCGACGGTCGCACACTACTCGACCTGGCCCTGCCACCCGCTGACCGGGGGTCGGATCTTCGGCGTACCCGCGAAACGACTGATCATGTGGACGATACCGTTCGGAAGGTGGAATTCATGGCCGATCCCGCCGGTGCGCCCGCCTACCTGGACGCGGCCAGCGCCGCTCCCCCGCATCCCGTCGCGCGGCAGGCGCTGCTCGCCGCGCTGGCGGACGGCTGGGCCGATCCGGACCGCCTCTACGCCGCCGGCCGGCGGGCCCAGCAGCTGCGTGAGGCGGCGCAGGGCAGCGTCGCCGACTCCCTGGGGGTACGGCAGGACGAGGTGTCCTTCCAGTCCTCGGGTACGGCCGCGGTGCACGCCGCTGTCCTGGGCGGACTCGCCGGGCGCGCGCGGGCCGGACGGACGCTGGTCCACTCAGCGATCGAGCACTCGGCGGTGCTGCACGCCGCGGCCCAGGCCGGCGACTCAGTGCCGGTCGGGGTCGACCTGGCCGGCCGGCTCGACCTGGACGCCTGGCGCACGGCGGTCGGCGCTCCCGGGGTGGCCCTCGCGAGCCTGATCAGCGCCAGTCATGAGGTCGGCACAGTGCAGCCGGTGGCCGCCGCCGCGGAGGCCTGCGCCGAGCACGGCGTGCCGCTGTTCGTGGACGCCGCGCAGTCGATCGGGCGGGTGCCGGTGCCACCGGGCTGGTCACTGCTGACGGCCAGCGCGCACAAGTGGGGCGGTCCGCCGGGGGTGGGTGTGCTGGTGGTGCGCAAGGGGGTGCGGTGGCTGTCGCCGTACCCGGGTGATGATCGTCACCGGCCGCGGCCGGTCGGCGCGCTCGATCTGCCGGCCGTCGTCGCGGCCGCGGCCTCACTGCGGGCCGTGCTGGCCGTGGCGCAGACCGAGGCCGTGCGGCTCACCGCCCTGGTGGACCGGATCCGGGCGACCGTTGCGGCGACCGTGCCGGACGTCGAGGTGGTCGGCGATCCGGTGCAGCGGCTGCCGCACCTGGTCACCTTCTCCTGCCTGTACGTCGACGGCGAGGCCCTGCTGCACGCGCTGGACCGGCACGGCTTCGCCGTCTCCTCCGGCTCGTCCTGCACCGCCTCGACGCTGCGGCCCAGTCACGTGCTGGAGGCGATGGGCGTGCTCAGCCACGGCAACGTACGGGTGTCGCTGCACCGCGGGACCACCGAGGATGAGGTGGACCGCTTCCTGGCGGTCCTGCCCGGGGTGGTCGCCGGGCTCCGGGCGGAGGCGGGGATGTGATCGAGGTGGACTCGCGGGGGCGGCGCTGTCCCCTGCCGATCATCGACCTGGCCAAGCGGCTGCCGACGGTGGCAGTCGGCGAGGTGGTGCGGGTGCTGGCGGACGACCCGGCGGCGGCCAACGACATCCCGGCCTGGTGCCGGATGAAGGCCCAGGAGTATCTGGGCAGCCCGGCGCCGGACGTCTACGAGGTGCGCAGGGTCAGGTAGTCGACGACCGGCCCAACCGGCTCCTCGGCCAGGAACGTGTCCACGACCAGCCGCGGGCCCAGGTACGGCTCGTACTCGGCCTGACGCTCGAGGACCCGCACCCAGTCCGGGATCCCGTCGTGGGCCCGGGCGGCGAAGCGGGTCTCCACCCGGCGGCGGTGCTCGGCGTCGTCGCCGCAGACCACCTCGACGACCCGCAGCGGGACGTCGAGGCGCTCGGCGAGCTCGACCCAGTGCTGGCGGGCCGCCTTCACCGGGTTCACCGCGTCGATGATCACGTGGTGGCCCATCCTCAGCTGAGCCTCCGCGAGCGCCGCCACCACCCCGTACGCGGCATAGCCGGGCCGGGGCTCGGTGACGTCGTACGCCCGCATGGTGAAGTCGACGGTGTCGACCGCCAGCACGGCGGCCGGCAGCACCGCCCCCACCCGCTCGGCGAGCGTGCTCTTGCCCACGCCCGGCAGGCCGGCGAAGACAGCTAGCACCATCTCTGTCAGGCCGTGGGCAGGTGCGGCTGGACGTCGGCCGCGGCCTGGTCACCGTAGGAGTCGGCGAGGCGCTTGAGGAAGAAGTCGGCCTTGACGTCGTACTCCTGGGGGCCGACCGTCTCGAGCACGAGCGCGGCGACCAGCGAGCCCACCTGCGCGGCCCGCTCGAGGCTGACGCCCCAGCCCAGGGCGGCGAAGAAGCCGGCCCGGAAGCCGTCGCCGACGCCGGTCGGGTCGTCCGGGATGACGTCGCGGGCCACCGGCACGTGGATCCGCTCCAGGTCGCGGCCGGTGATCTCCACGCCGTCCTTGCCCAGCGTGGTGACCCGGATCTTGACCTGCTCCAGGACCTGCTCACTGGTGAGGCCGGCCTTGGATTCCAGCAGCGAGCGCTCGTAGTCGTTGGTCAGCAGGTACTCGGCGCCGGTGATCAGCGTCAGCACGTCGCTGCCGTCCATCCGGGCGAGCTGCTGCGACGGGTCGGCGGCGAACGCGAGGCCGCGGGCCCGGCACTCCTGCGAGTGGCGGATCATCGCGGCCGGGTCGTTGGCGCTGACCAGCACCAGGTCGAGGCCGCCGACGCGGGCGGCGACCGGGGCCAGCTCGATGTTGCGGGCCTCGCTCATCGCGCCGGCGTAGAACGAGGCGATCTGGTTCAGGTCGTCGTCGGTGGTGCAGACGAAGCGGGCCGTGTGGGCGACCTCGCTGACGTGCACCGAGTCGCAGTCGACCCCGTGCCGCTCGAGCCAGGACCGGTAGTCGGCGAAGTCGGCGCCGACCGCACCCACCAGGATCGGGCGCAGGCCGAGCTTGCCCATGCCGAAGGCGATGTTCGAAGCCACGCCGCCGCGCCGCACGACCAGGTCGTCGACCAGGAACGAGAGCGAGACCTTGTGCAGCTGGTCGGCGATCAGCTGCTCGGCGAACTTGCCGGGGAAGTGCATCAGGTGGTCGGTGGCGATCGAGCCGGTAACGGCGATCTTCATGTCGGCCCTCGAGGTCGGGTGCGATTACCGGGTGAGCCTACCGGCCGTCGGCCCGGGCGACACCCGGGCGTCATCTGGTGGACATGACCGAGGGCCGCTCCCCAGCTCGGGAACGGCCCTCGGCCGAGCGGATCAGTGGGCGGCTCAGTGGAACGAGTCACCGCAGGCGCAGGAGTTCTGCGCGTTCGGGTTGTCGATGGTGAAGCCCTGGGCGTCGATGCGGTCCGCGAAGTCGATCGTGGCACCCGCCAGGTACGGCGAGCTCATCCGGTCGACGACGACCTCGACACCGTCGAAGTCCGCCACGATGTCGCCGTCCAGCGAGCGCTCGTCGAAGAACAGCTGGTAGCGCAGGCCGGAGCAGCCACCGGGCTGCACGGCGATGCGCAGGCGCAGGTCGTCGCGACCTTCCTGCGCGATGAGACGCTTGACGTTGGCGGCCGCGACGTCGGTCAAAATGACGCCGGTCGGCGCGGCCGTGGTGGCCTCGGTCGACTCGGTGTGCGCTTCAGTGGTCACGTTGCGGTTCTCCTGCCGGTCCGGTGATGTGCCGTACCGGCCAACGCTAACGCTGTCCGGGCGTATTCCCAATCGCTGGGGCCGAGATGTCGAACACCTGGTCATCTGCTCCATTGCCGGGCGAGCCCGGCGGCGACCTCGCGCAGGCCCCGGGCCGGCTCGGCGAGCGCCTGCTCCTCGGAGCCGAAGTGCTCGATGAGGGCGTACGTCTCGGTGACCCCGGCGCTGGCCGCCTCGCGGTGACCGGTCTCGTTGCGCCCGGCGATGACCACGCAGGGCAGGCCCCGGTCGCGGGCGCCGTTGGCGATGCCGGCGGCGACCTTGCCACGCAGCGACTGGTGGTCGAACGAGCCCTCACCGGTGATCACCAGATCCGCCGCGTCCAGCTGCTCCTCCAGCTTGATCAGGCCGGTGACCAGGCCGATCCCGGAGACGACCCGGCCGCCGAGGGCGAGCAGGGCGGCGCCGAGCCCCCCGGCCGCGCCGCCACCGGGCAGGACGCGCAGGTTCTCCACGCCGAACGCCTGCTCCAGCACTCCGGCGAAGTGGTCCAGCGCCGCGTCCAGCCGTAGCACGTCCTCGCGGGTGGCACCCTTCTGCGGGCCGTAGACGTTGCTGGCGCCGTGCAGGCCGACCAGCGGGTTGTCCACGTCGGTGGCCACCACGAGACGTACCTGGCGCAGCTGGGGCTCGCCGGCCAGGGCGGTCGCGGTGATCAGCGGCGCTCCCCCGTACGGCAGGGCGTAGCCGCCCACGTCGACCGGGCCGGCACCCAGCGCGGCCAGCATCCCGGCGCCGGCGTCGTTGACCGCGGAACCACCGAGCCCGACGACCACCTCGGCCGCACCGGCCTCCACCGCGGCGGCGAGCAGCAGGCCCAGCCCGTACGAGGTGGCGGCGTTGACGTCCCGCTCCTGCTTGCTGAGCAGGTGCAGGCCGCAGGCCTGGGCGCTTTCGACGTAAGCCGTGTCACCGACCAGCAGCACCTCGCCGCGGGCCGGGCGCCCCAGCGGGTCGACCGTGTCGACCGGGAGCCGGCGGCCGCCGAGCGCGGTGGCCAGCACCTCGACGAAGCCGGGACCGCCGTCGGACAGCGGGCGCAGCACGGTCTCGTCGTCCGGGGCGGTCTCGTGCCAGCCTTCGGCCACCGCGGAGGCGACCTCGGAGGCGGTCAGCGTGCCGGCGAACTTGTCGGGGCAGATCAATACGCGCACGGGGAGAAAGTACAGGCATCACACAGGTTGGGGTGTCACGCTCGGTTGCATGGCCACTCTCATGCAGCGACTGCAGATGTTCCTGCGCAGCCCGCAGGGTCAGAAGATCGTCCAGCAGGGTCAGCGTCAGCTGGCCAAGCCGGAGAACCAGGCGCGGCTCCGCAAGCTCGCGACCAAGCTCCAGGGCCGCCGCCGCTGAGTGCCCTAGGACACTCATCTGCCGGCCGACGGCGCGGCAACCTTGTGGAAACATGGATCTCGTGACGTCGACCTGGACCGAACCTGCGAACACCGCCACGGCGCTGCTGTTGCTCGGCCGTGGCACCGATCCCGCCAGCGAGCGCGGCGTGGACTGCCCCGGCGATCTGCCGGCGCCCAGCGACCCTGATCTCGTCGCCCGGGCCACGGCCGCCAAGGCCGCGCTCGGCGACCGGGTGTTCGTGCTGGGCCACCACTACCAGCGTGACGAGGTCATCCAGTTCGCCGACGTCACCGGCGACTCGTTCAAGCTCGCCCGCGAGGCGGCGGCCCGCCCCGACGCGGAGTTCATCGTCTTCTGCGGCGTGCACTTCATGGCCGAGAGCGCGGACATCCTGACCGGCCCGTCCCAGCAGGTGATCCTGCCGGACCTGGCCGCCGGCTGCTCGATGGCCGACATGGCCGTGCTGGGCCAGGTCGAGACCGCCTGGGAGCAGTTCACCGACCTGGGCATCGCCGGCGATGTGGTCCCGGTGACCTACATGAACAGCTCGGCCGACATCAAGGGCTTCGTCGGCCGCAACAACGGTGTGGTCTGCACCTCGTCCAACGCCAAGCGCGCCCTCGACTGGGCATTCGAGCAGGGCCCGTCCAACCGCCCCACCACCGCCCTTAACCGGACTGAAGGCAGCCCGAAGGTCTTCTTCCTGCCCGACCAGCACCTCGGCCGCAACACGGCGGTGCTGGAGATGGGCTTCGACCTCGACGACTGCGTGCTCTACGACCCGCACAAGCCGAACGGCGGCCTCACCCCCGAGCAGCTGCGCAACGCCAAGATGATCCTCTGGCGCGGGCACTGCTCGGTGCACGGCCGGTTCACCATCGACAGCGTGCGCGAGGTCCGCGAGCGGGTCCCAGGCGTGCGCGTGCTGGTCCACCCGGAGTGCAAGCACGAGGTGGTCCGCGCGGCCGACGAGGTCGGCTCGACCGAATACATCATCCGGGCCCTGGACGCGGCGCCCGCCGGCTCGGCCTGGGCGGTCGGCACCGAGCTCAACCTGGTCCGCCGGATGGCGCTGGCCCACCCGGACAAGCACATCACCTTCCTGGACCGGACGGTCTGCTACTGCTCGACCATGAACCGCATCGATCTGCCGCACCTCGTGTGGGCGCTCGAGGAGCTCGTGGCGGGCCGCGTGCCCAACCGCATCACCGTCGACGAGGACACCGCGAAGTACGCGCGGGTAGCCCTCGATCAGATGCTGGCACTGCCGTAAAACCTCACCCTCGGTAACCGTCGATGAGCCGTACGCACGGTTGCACCTTTTTGTTGCCTTAATCATCAGCAATTCGTGCCGCCTTGGGCGTTGTGATGATTTCTGCTCTGGTCACGCAGGGCTATGCTGCCCGGGCGGCAGCCGCCCGGTCCCCCCGTCGGCTGCACCCCTGTTCGCATCCGGGCGCGCTGACGCGCCCGCCTCTGGAGGTTGCGTTGACCGACGACGTCCTGGCCGTACACGGCGGTACGCCGCTGCACGGACAGATCCGGGTCCGTGGCGCCAAGAACCTGGTTTCCAAGGCCATGGTGGCCGCCCTGCTGGGCGAGTCGCCGAGCCGGCTCTTCGACGTGCCGCGCATCCGCGACGTGGAGGTGGTCCGCGGCTTGCTCGGCCTGCACGGGGTGAAGGTCACCGACGGCGCCGACGACGGCGAGCTCGTCATGGACCCCACCAACGTGGAGAGCGCCAGCAGCGACGAGATCAACGTGCACGCCGGGTCGAGCCGGATCCCGATCCTGTTCTGCGGGCCGCTGCTGCACCGGCTCGGGCACGCGTTCATCCCGGACCTGGGTGGCTGCCACATCGGGCCGCGGCCGATCGACTTCCACATCCAGGCGCTGCGGCAGTTCGGCGCGGTCGTCGACAAGACACCCGAGGGCATGCACCTGACGGCGCCCAACGGACTGCACGGCACGAAGCTGGAGCTGCCGTACCCGAGCGTGGGCGCCACCGAGCAGGTGCTGCTCACGGCGGTGCGCGCCGAGGGCGTGACCGAGCTGCGCAACGCGGCCATCGAGCCGGAGATCATGGACCTGATCTGCGTGCTGCAGAAGATGGGCGCGATCATCACGGTGCACACGGACCGGGTCATCGAGATCCTCGGCGTGCCCCGCCTGCACGGCTACAACCACAAGCCGATCCCGGACCGGATCGAGGCCGCGAGCTGGGCCGCCGCCGCGCTCGCGACCCGCGGCGAGATCGAGGTGCTGGGCGCGCAGCAGGCCGACATGATGACGTTCCTCAACGTCTTCCGCTCGATCGGCGGCGAGTTCGAGATCACCGACGCCCGGGTCGGGCGCACCGGCGTGACCGGCGTCGAGGGCGGCATCCGGTTCTGGCACCCGGGTGGCGAGCTCAACGCCGTGGCGCTGGAGACCGACGTGCACCCCGGCTTCATGACCGACTGGCAGCAGCCCCTGGTGGTGGCCCTGACCCAGGCCCGCGGCCTGTCGATCATGCACGAGACGGTCTACGAGCAGCGCCTGGGCTACACCGAGGCGCTGAACACGATGGGCGCGACCATCCAGGTCTACCGCGACTGCCTCGGCGGCACCCCGTGCCGCTTCGGCCGGCGCAACTTCAAGCACTCCGCGGTCATCGCCGGCCCCAGCAAGCTGCACGCGGCCGACCTGGTCATCCCCGACCTGCGGGCGGGCTTCAGCCACCTGATCGCCGCGCTGGCCGCCGAGGGCACCTCCCGGGTGTACGGCGTCGACCTGATCAACCGCGGCTACGAGGACTTCGAGGGCAAGCTGGCCGCCCTGGGCGCGCTGGTCGAACGCATCTGAGCTCCGTTTTTCAGGAACCGGGCCGGGACACGGGCGGCGCCGGGTCGGGGTGGTGGGGGGTCGGGGATAAGCAGGGCGGGGGTGGGACCAGGTTGATCGGAAATCCCCCCACCCAGACAACGACACCCCCCCCCCACGGTACCGCG
>NZ_JBEZGQ010000018.1:23570-24476 GCF_040650095.1 Actinoplanes sp. NPDC048791
CCGCGCCGGCTCTGTGCCGGCGCGGTTTCGGGTTTGTGGGGGCTCTTGGCTACGCTGCGGGGGTGTCCTCGCTGTTTCGCCGAAAGTCCACCGACCTCGTCTCCGACGCCACCGCCACGGTGACCGACGAAGGCGGGCAGTCGGCCGCGCCCAAGCCCAAGGCCTACACGCCCTCGAAGAAGGAGCTCGGCGTCGCGACGCCGAAGCGCACCAACGCGCAGCGCCGGCACGACACGGCGCAGGCCCCGGCCAACCGGCGCGAGGCCTACAAGCAGATGCGCGAGCGTCAGAAGGTCGAGCGGGCCGAGGCGTCGGCGGGCATGCGCGCCGGCGACGAGCGCTACCTGCTGGCCCGCGACCGCGGCCCGGAACGCGCCCTGGTCCGCAACATCGTCGACGCCAAGCGCACAGCCGGCACCTGGTTCTTCGCCGGCGCGATCATCGTCTTCATCGGCTCGACGGGCGCGATGCCGCCGGTGGTCCAGATCGGGGCCAACCTGCTCTGGGCGATCCTGGCGATCGCGGTGCTGGTGGACAGCGTGCTGATCGCCCGCAAGGTGAAGAAGCTGGTCGCGGAGCGCTTCCCGAACACGACGCAGCGGATCGGGTCGCTCTATCTCTACGGGATCATGCGCGGGCTGACCTTCCGCCGCATGCGCGTCCCGAAGCCTCAGGTGGAGCTCGGCGACAAGATCTGATCCGCGTTTGCAAGATCAAGATCAAGATCAGGATCAGATTCAGGTCGTGCCTGGTTGCATGTCACTGACCGTCGCTCCCGCCGAGACCGGTCGCTTCGCTCCCTGCCAGGTGCGGGACCACTCACCCTCGCCCGCACAGCGGGCAACCCCGGCTACGCCCCTCACCTCACGCGCCCGTGCGATGCGCCGGCCTCGCGCCTCAACTCGC
>NZ_JBEZGQ010000019.1:0-24052 GCF_040650095.1 Actinoplanes sp. NPDC048791
GGCACCAGAGTGGCGGCGCCCAGCGCGCCGGGCTCGGCGGGGACGGTCACCGCGCCGGCTGCCTCCAGCTCCGGCAGCGGTCCGCCCAGCAGCACGAAATGCCGTCCCGCCTCGGCCGCGGTCAGGCCCAGATCGCGGTACGCCTGCCAGAACACACTGCCCAGGACCTCGTCGGCCAGCACCACGACGGTGCGGCGCAGCCGGGCCGGGTCGTCGAGCAGGGCGCGGACCGGATGCGGATCCGGATCGTCCAGCACGGTCAGCAGCCGGCCCAGCGTGCGGGCGACGGCCCCGGCGGCCCGGCCGGGACCGGCCAGCACCACATTGCTGAGATCGCCGAGCACCTCGTGCAGCTCGGCGATCAGGGGAAGCAGCTCGGCCCCGCCCCGGTACGCGTCCAGGAAGCGGAGCCGGTCGAGCGCCCGCCCCTCGGCTTCGGGTCCCCACAGGGTGGGGTCCTTGCCGGCGAGCAGGCCGGGAATGCCGTGCGCGACCAGCTCGCGGCGGGAAGCCGTCGCCGGGCTGCCGTGAACGGCAAACCCCGCGGCGGCCTCCACGCCCGCGAGCAGGTCGTCGGTCACTTAGCGGCGTCGCTCGGGCTGTCCGAACCCTTCGCGGCGGCGGCCAGAGACTTCTTCACGTCTTCGAGCAGCTCGGCCCAGCTGGCCTCGAACTTCTCGACGCCCTCGTCCTCGAGGACCCGGAACACGTCGGTCAGGTCGACACCGGCGGCGGCGACGTCGTCCATCACCTTCTGGGCCTGGGTGTAGGAGCCGGTGACCGTGTCGCCGCGAACCTCGCCGTGGTCCTCGAACGCCTTGATGACCGACTCCGGCATGGTGTTCACCGTGCCGGGAGCGATCAGCTCCTCGACGTAGATGGTGTCCTTGTAGTCCGGGTTCTTCGTGCCGGTCGAGGCCCAGAGCGGCCGCTGCGGGAGGGCACCCGCGTCGGCCAGCGCCTGCCAGCGGTCGGAGCTGAAGACCTCGGCGTACGCCTGGTACGCGAGCTGCGCGTTGGCCACGGCGGCCTTGCCCCGCAGCGCCTTGGCCTCCTCGCTGCCGATCTTGTCGAGCCGCTTGTCGATCTCGGTGTCCACCCGGGACACGAAGAACGAGGCGACCGAACCGATCTTGGTGAGGTCGTGGCCGTTGGCCTTGGCCTGCTCCATGCCGGCCAGGAACGCGTCCATGACGGCCCGGTAGCGCTCCAGCGAGAAGATCAGCGTCACGTTGACGCTGATGCCCGCGGCCAGCGTCGAGGTGATCGCCGGCAGGCCCGCCTGGGTGGCCGGGATCTTGATGTAGAGGTTCGGCCGGTCGACCAGCCACCACAGCGTCTTGGCCTCGGAGGCGGTCTTCTCGGTCAGGTGCGCGCTGCGCGGGTCGACCTCGATGGACACCCGGCCGTCGACACCGTTGGACGCGTCGTACGCCGGCTTCATCACGTCACACGCCCAGCGCACGTCGTACGACGTCAGCAGCCGTACGGCCTCCTCGACGGTGACGCCCTGCGCGGCCAGGTCCTTGAGCTGGTCGTCGTAGGCGTCCGCGTCGGCGAGTGCCTTGGCGAAGATGGTCGGGTTCGTGGTCACGCCGACCACGTGCTGCTCGCGGCGCATCTTGTCCAGCGAGCCGCTCTGCAGGCGGACGCGGGAGAGATCGTCGAGCCATACCGCTACACCAGCGGCGGACAGCTCAGCCAGCCTGTCGGTCATCGCTACTCCTCAGTTTCCGGTCGTGTGACCGGTGATTTCGCCGACCTTGGCGAGGGCGGCGTTGGCCTTGGCCACCACGTTGTCCGCGGTGAACCCGAACTGCTCGAACAGCACCTTGGCGGGGGCGCTGGCGCCGTAGTGCTCGATGCTGACCGCCTCGCCGGCCTCGCCCAGCAGGCGGTCCCAGCTCATCCGGATGCCGGCCTCGACCGTCACCCGGGCCTTGACGCCGCGCGGCAGGACCTGCTGCTGGTACGCCGTGTCCTGCTCGAAGAACCACTCCTGGCAGGGCATGGACACGACCCGGGTCGGGGTGCCCTCGGCTTCCAGCCGCTCCTGCGCGGTGAGGCAGATGGACAGCTCGGAGCCGGTGCCGATGAGGATGACCTTGGGCTCGCCGCCGGTCGCCTCGGAGACGACGTAGCCGCCCTTGAGGGTGCCCTCGGCCGAGGCGTACTTGCTGCGGTCGATGGTCGGCAGGTTCTGCCGGGACAGCGCCAGCGCGGTCGGCCGGTCGGTGTGCTCCAGGGCGCCGCGCCAGGCCCACGCGGTCTCGTTGGCGTCGGCCGGGCGGACCACGTCGAGGCCGACGATGGCGCGCAGCGCGGACAGCGTCTCGATCGGCTGGTGCGTCGGACCGTCCTCGCCCAGGCCGATGGAGTCGTGCGTCCACACGTACGTGACCGGCAGCTTCATCAGCGCGGAGAGCCGGACGGCGCCCCGCATGTAGTCGCTGAAGACCAGGAACGTGCCGCCGTACGGGCGGGTGCCGCCGTGCGCCACGATGCCGTTGAGGATCGAGCCCATGCCGTGCTCGCGGATGCCGAAGTGCAGCGTGCGGCCGTACTCGTGACCCGGGAACGCCTTGGTGGCGTACTCGCTCGGGATGAAGGACGGCTCGCCCTTCATGGTGGTGTTGTTGCTCTCGGCCAGGTCGGCCGAGCCGCCCCACAGCTCGGGCAGCACCGGCGCCAGCGCGTCGAGGACCTTGCCGGAGGCGGCGCGGGTGGCGATGCCCTTCTCGTCGGCCGGGAACTCGGGCAGCGCCTCGTGCCAGCCCTGCGGCAGCGTACGGGTCGACAGCCGGTCGAACAGGGCCTTGCCCTCGGCGTTGCTCGCGGCCCAGGCCTCGAAGGACTTGTCCCACTCGGCGTGCGCGGCGCGGCCGCGCTCGACGACCTGGCGGGCGTGCTGCAGGACCTCGTCGGCGACGTCGAAGGTCTTGTTCGGGTCGAAGCCGAGGATCTCCTTGGTCGCGCGGACCTCGTCCTCGCCCAGCGCGGAACCGTGGATCTTGCCGGTGTTCTGCTTGTTCGGCGCGGGCCAGCCGATGATCGTCTTGAGCACGATGAACGTGGGCCGGTCGGTGACCTCCTGGCCCGCCTTGATCGCCGCGTACAGCGCCTCGACGTCCTCCTGGTACTCGGTGCCCTTGTCCGGGTCACCCTTGCGCCAGTCGACGTGCCGCACGTCCCAGCCGTAGGCCGCGTACCGGGCGCCGACGTCCTCGTTCTTGGCGATCCGGGTGTCGTCCTCGATGGAGATCTCGTTGTCGTCGTAGATCAGCGTGAGGTTGCCGAGCTTCTGCACGCCGGCGATGGCGCTCGACTCGTGGCTCACGCCCTCCTCGATGTCGCCGTCGGAGCACAGCGCGTACACGTTGTGGTCGAACAGCGAGTCACCGTCGGCGTTCGGGTCGAACAGGCCGCGCTCGCGGCGGGCGGCCATCGCCATGCCCACGGCGTTGCCGATGCCCTGGCCGAGCGGGCCGGTGGTGACCTCGACGCCGGGGGTGTGGCCGTACTCCGGGTGCCCGGGGGTCAGCGAGCCCCACTGGCGCAGCGCGGCCAGGTCGTCCAGCGCCAGGCCGTAGCCGGACAGATAGAGCTGGATGTAGAGGGTGAGGCTGGAGTGGCCACAGGAGAGAACGAAGCGGTCCCGGCCGGCCCAGTGCGGATCCGTCGGGTCATGGCGCATGACCCGGTTGAAGAGCAGGTACGCGGCGGGCGCGAGGCTCATCGCCGTGCCGGGGTGGCCGTTACCGGATTTCTCGACGGCGTCCATGGCCAGCACCCGGACGGTGTCGACCGCCCGGCGGTCTAGGTCGGACCAGTTCAAATCGTCTTTGGCAGCCACGTCGGTTGCGCTCCTCGGGCATGGTGTGTCGAATCCTTTTGACTTGACCCTATCCATTCCCGGTAAACCCCCGCCCGGGGAACGGCACAGGCCCATACGCTGAGAGCGGACAGTGAACCTTGCGGCCTGTGACGCCGTACACCCGTGCCGGGTCGACCGGAGGGCGCCCCGGGCTGCGCGTAGTCTGATCGAACGTGCCGGCCGGTCCCCATCGGCCACGGCTCTGTTCCACACCCTCGCCGATGCCGGAAGGTGGCTGTCCGTGAGCATGATCACCGAGCGTCCCGACCAGGGGCGGTCGCCCGGTCTTCTCGAGGCGGTCCCGCCCCCGGCGGGCCGGCCGGGAGGTCGCCGCGACATCGGCGCCGTGGTGAAGGCGTACGTCTCGCTGACCAAGCCGCGGATCGTCGAGCTGCTGCTGGTGACCACGATCCCGGCGATGATGCTCGCCGCGGACGGCTGGCCCAGCCTGTGGCTGATGGCGGTCGTGCTGGTCGGCGGGTCCCTGGCGGCCGGCGCGGCGAGCGCGCTGAACTGCTACATCGACCGCGACATCGACCAGCTGATGCGGCGCACCAAGCGGCGCCCGCTGCCGGCGCACACGGTCACCCCGCGCTCGGCGCTGATCTTCGGCCTGGTGCTGGCGGTGGTGTCGGTCGTCCTGATGGGCGCCTTCACCAACTGGCTCGCCACGGCGATGACGGCGGCGTCCATCTTCTACTACGACGTGGTCTACACGCTGTGGCTGAAGCGGCGGACCCCGGCGAACACCTTCTGGGGCGGCATCTGCGGAGCGGCCCCGGTGCTGATCGGCTGGGCCGCGGTGACGGGCTCGGTGGCCCCGCTCGGATGGGCGCTTTTTGCGGTTGTGTTCTTTTGGCAGATGCCGCATTTCTATGCCCTGGCCATCAAGTACAAGGACGACTACGCCCGCGCCGGCATCCCGATGCTGCCCGTGGTGCGCTCGGTCGGCCGGGTCAACGCCGAGATCCTGATCTTCACGGTGCTGATGCTGGTGGCGTCCCTGGCGGCGTGGCCGCTGGGCCTGGGCCCGATCTACGGCGTCACGGCGGTGCTGTCGGGCGCGGTCTTCCTGTCCGAGGCGGTGCGGCTGGTGCTGCGCTCGCGGCGCGGGGAGCCGCTCAAGCCGATGCGGCTGTTCCACTGGTCGTACACGTATCTGACGATTCTGTTCATCGCGGTG
The DNA here is from genome assembly GCF_040650095.1 of Actinoplanes sp. NPDC048791. Lineage (NCBI taxonomy): Bacteria > Bacillati > Actinomycetota > Actinomycetes > Micromonosporales > Micromonosporaceae > Actinoplanes > Actinoplanes sp. NPDC048791. Next base: position 5,058 of record NZ_JBEZGQ010000019.1, read on the forward strand.
GCGGTCGACGCCCTCGTCTGAGTGGTGGCAATGCGTGATGACATTCACGCACGTCGCACAGAATGCCCGTTATCTGCGTTAGCGAGGTCACGCTCCGTACCCCGTTAGGTGGAACCTGACCTGGGGTGCAATTCGGGCAGTATCGGTCGAAAACAATGTCCGTAGCGCTTAAACCCGCAGGTAATTGCCATCACAAAAACGCACTGGGTGTGCTTGCCAAGGCCGGAAGTCTGCCTAGGCTGCGAGTCATGGCAGAAGGTTCCGATACGACACTGACCGCCGACATCAAGTCGTTCGCCGTCGGCCACGGCGGTGCGAAGGCGGTCATCGAGTACGTCGGCAAGCGGGGCGCCCGCATCGTCCTGGTCGGCGAGGACGGCGAGTGGACCGACCAGTTCGCCGCCGACGGCACCGACGTCGCCCGCAAGGCATGCGAAACAGCAGGCGTCGAAGTGGAAAACGCATGGGAGCGGGAGCTCATGGAGCAGATGCGCCCGAGCAACGACCTGTGGCGCTCGATGTCCCGCCGAAGCATGGCGCGCTGAGCCCGGGGTTACTCCGCCTCCCCACATACAGTCCTTGTCCGTTACAGCGGCCCGGAAACTTCCGGGCCGCTTTCGTATGTCTTGATCGCCCGGCACACCACCGCTGAGCTTGGTGGAAACGGTCAAGCGACCGCCCACCCCACGCTGGCAGGCTCAGGGACGTGAATCCGTCCGACACCTTCGCGGTGTTCCTCTCCGGGGTCGCCGACTGTCTCGACGACCACGCGGTCGACAGCGACGCCCTGGCCGGCCGGCTGCATCTTTCCCGTTCGCACCTCGATCGGCTGGTTGCCGCCGCCTCGGGTGAGACTCCCGCCCGGTTCCGGCGCCGAGTGCTGCTGGAGCGCGCCGCCTTCCGGCTGCTCGACACCCACACCGGAATCCTCGACGTCGCCGTCGAGGCCGGCTACGGCTCCCACGAGGCGTTCACGAGAGCTTTCACCCGCGCGTACGGCCAGACGCCGCAGGCGTGGCGCCAAGCACCCACCGCCGTGCTGCTCGCGGCACCCAGCGGGGTGCACTTTCATCCGCCGGCGGGCCTGAGGATGCCCGCCCGCCACCACCACGAAGGAAGCGAGGCGAGTTCGATGGATCTGGTCAGCAAGATGGTCGAGCACCACGTCTGGTTGCTCGGGGAACTGGTCAGCCGGGCCGGCACCGTGGACGGCCGCCTTCTGGACCGGCCGGTGCCGGCGCCCGGGCAGGTGGACGACGATCCCACCGTGCGTTCGCTGCTGTCGCGGCTCATCGGTCAGATGGACATGTGGAACCAGGCCCTCGCGCTACGCGACTACGACTGGGACGTCGAGCGGAACGAGAGCCTGGCCGGCATGCGGGACCGGCTCGGGGAGGTGGGTCCGGCTTTCCTGACCCACGTACGGCAGGCCGTCGCCGAGGGCCGGCTCGATGACACCTTCGTGCATGCGCAGTGCAGTCCGCCGCAGGTGTACACCTATGGCGGGCTCATCGCCCATGTGCTGACGTTCGCCGCCTACCGCCGCACTGTCGTGGTCGGGGCGCTCGCGGATGCCGGGGTGGGCGACCTGAACTTCGGCGACCCGCGGGACTGGGTCGCCGAGCACTGAGAGTCAGGCGACGGGCTCGGGGATCGCGGCCGGGACCGGTGGGGCGCTCTGCGGTGACTCGTGGAACGGGCGTTCGCGCAGGCTCCACAGCACGCTCAGGGTCGCCACCCAGACCAGGCAGGCGCCGAGCATGTGGGCTCCCACCAGGATCACCGGCAGGTGGGTGAAGTACTGGACGAAGCCGATCAGGCCCTGGGACAGCTCGACCACGATCAGGACGCCCGCCGCCCGGATCGCCGGGGCCGGGGCCTGCACGGCACGCAGCGCGAACCACAGGCCCACGGACAGCCCGATCAGCAGGAACACCAGGTCGGCGTGGGCCTGGGAGATGGTGGCCGGGTCCAGGCCGTTGCGCTTGGCGTTCTCGTCGCCGGCGTGCGGGCCGCTGCCCGTGACGATCACGCCGACCACGATCACGGCCCCGCTGACCAGGGCGGTCAGGCGGGCCAGGGTCGGCAGCGGGGTGCGGACCAGGGTGCGGCGGGGGCGGTCGCCCTCCCTGGTGCGTTTCCAGAGCGCGTACGTCGTCGCGATCAGCGCCATCGACAGCAGGAAGTGCAGGCCGACCACCCACGGGTTCAGGTCGGTCAGCACCGTGATCCCGCCGATCACACCCTGACCCGGAATGCCCAGCCCGGCCGCCAGCGCCAGCAGGATCAGCGACCGGCGTCGCGGCTTCTGCAGCAGGGCGGCGATGAAGCAGGCCAGGGCGATCAGGCCGAGCATGATGCCGAGCACCCGGTTGCCGAACTCGATCGCGCCGTTGATGCCCATCTCGGGCGTCGACGTGTACGACTCCTCGGTGCATCGGGGCCAGGTGGGGCAGCCGAGGCCCGATCGGGTCAGGCGGACCGCCGCGCCCGTGACCACCAGGCCGATGTTGGCGATCAGCGAGGCCAGGGCCAGTCGGCGCAGCAGGGTGCCATTGCTCACCTCTGGCATCGTACGCCGGAATTTGATCTTGATTGAGCGCGCCCGGGGCGGGCGGTGTCCTGGATCACCAGGGTGCCGGTTTGCAGGGACTCCAGGAATTACGTAACGTTGGCGTAGTGAAAAACGGAGTGCTGGCGAGGAGCGGGGGAGTGGCCGTGGTGGCCCCTTCTGCCGACGCGCGCACCCGTGACCGGGTCGCCCAGTTGCTCTTCGAGAGCGGAGCGGCCACCGCCGCCGAGCTCGGCGCCCAGCTCGGGCTCAGCCCCGCCGCCATCCGCAAGCACCTCGACGCGATGCTCGCCGACCAGCTCGTCGAGGTCCGCGAGACCCGGCCGCAGGGCCCGCGCGGCCGGGGCCGGCCCGCCAAGGCGTTCGTGCTCACCGCGGCCGCCCGGGAGGGCTTCCCGCACTTCTACGACGGCATCGCCACCGCCGCCCTGCGGTGGATCGCCGAGCACGGCGGCCCGGAGGCGGTCACCGCCTTCGCCACCGCTCAGGTCTCGGCCCTGGAGGAGCGTTGCCGGGCCGCGTTGCTCGAGGCCGGCGACGACCCGATCGCGCGGGCGGAGGCGCTCGCGGAGGCCCTGACCGCCGAGGGTTACGCTGCCAACGCGACGACGATCGCGTCCGGCGGGCAGCTGTGCCAGCACCACTGCCCGGTGGCGCACGTCGCCGCCGAGTTCCCCCAGCTGTGCGACGCCGAGACCGCGGTCATCTCGCGGCTCATCGGCACCCACGTGCAGCGCCTCGCCACCATCGCGCACGGCGACGGGGTGTGCACCACGCACATCCCCACCCCGCCGCGTGCGATCAGCACAACCGATTCGACCGCCACCACTGTGAGGACAGATAAATGACCGAGCAGATCGTCCAGCCCGTCGTCACCCAGGAAGAGCACCTCGCCGCCCTGGGCAAGTACGAATACGGCTGGGCCGACATCGACACCGCCGGGGCGACCGCCCAGCGCGGCCTGTCCGAAGCGGTGGTGCGCAACATCTCCGCGCTCAAGAACGAACCGCAGTGGATGCTCGACCTGCGGCTCAAGGGCCTGCGCCTGTTCGACCGCAAGCCCATGCCGAACTGGGGCGCCGACCTCACCGGCATCGACTTCCAGAACATCAAGTACTTCGTGCGCTCCACCGAGAAGCAGGCCGCGTCCTGGGACGACCTGCCGGCGGACATCAAGAACACGTACGACAAGCTCGGCATCCCCGAGGCGGAGAAGCAGCGCCTCGTCTCCGGTGTCGCGGCCCAGTACGAGTCCGAGGTCGTCTACCACAAGATCCGTGAGGACCTCGAGCAGCAGGGTGTCCTGTTCCTGGACACCGACACCGCCCTGCGCGAGCACGAGGACATCTTCAAGGAGTACTTCGGCACGGTCATCCCGGTCGGCGACAACAAGTTCGCCGCGCTGAACACCTCCGTGTGGTCGGGTGGCTCGTTCATCTACGTGCCGAAGGGTGTGCACGTCGACATCCCGCTGCAGGCCTACTTCCGGATCAACACCGAGAACATGGGCCAGTTCGAGCGGACGCTGATCATCGTCGACGAGGGTGCCTACATCCACTACGTCGAGGGCTGCACCGCCCCGATCTACTCCTCCGACTCGCTGCACAGCGCGGTCGTGGAGATCATCGTCAAGAAGAACGCCCGGTGCCGGTACACGACCATCCAGAACTGGTCGAACAACGTGTACAACCTGGTCACCAAGCGCGCCACCTGCGAAGAGGGCGCGACCATGGAGTGGGTCGACGGCAACATCGGCTCCAAGGTGACGATGAAGTACCCGGCCGTCTACATGACCGGCCCGCACGCCAAGGGCGAGGTGCTCAGCGTCGCGATGGCCGGCGAGGGCCAGCACCAGGACGCCGGCGCCAAGATGGTGCACGCCGCGCCGCACACCTCCTCGTCGATCATCAGCAAGTCGATCGCCCGGGGCGGCGGCCGCACCTCGTACCGGGGCCTCGTGCAGGTCATGGAGGGCTCGCACCACAGCGCCAGCACGGTCAAGTGCGACGCGCTGCTGGTCGACACGATCTCCCGCTCGGACACGTACCCGTACGTGGACATCCGCGAGGACGACGTGGCGATGGGTCACGAGGCGACCGTCTCCAAGATCAGTGACGACCAGCTCTTCTACCTGATGAGCCGGGGCCTGACCGAGGACGAGGCCATGGCGATGATCGTGCGCGGGTTCATCGAGCCGATCGCCAAGGAGCTCCCGATGGAGTACGCCCTCGAGCTGAACCGCCTCATCGAGCTGCAGATGGAGGGTGCGGTCGGCTGACCGCCCCCGGGCCTTTATTCACAAACGAGATCAAGGACGAGATGACTACCGAGGCCATGGCCCCGCCGAGCACCAAGTCGCAGGTGCTGCGCTCCTTCGACGTCACCGACTTCCCGGCCGTGGGCGGCCTGGAGGAGGAGTGGCGCTTCACGCCGATCAAGCGCCTGAAGGAGCTGGTCACGGCGACCACGCTGACCGGGTCGGCGCCGGGCGTCGCGCCCGGCGACCTGCCGGCCGGCGTGTCGGTCACCCAGGTCGACGCGGGCAAGGTCGAGGCGGTGCTGACGCCGTTCGACCGGATCAGCGCACTGGCGTACGGCGCGGCGGCGAACGTGACGCTGATCGACGTCGCCGCCGACACCGTCGCGGCCGAGCCGGTGGTCATCCGGGTCGTCGGGCAGGGCCTCGAAGCGGCCGCCGCCCGGACCTACGTCAAGCTGGGCAACTTCGCGCAGGCCACCGTCGTGCTGGAGCAGACCGGCGCGGCGACCCTGGCCGACAACGTCGAGGTGGTGCTGGGCGACGGTGCCCAGCTCACCTTCGTCACGCTCACCGAGTGGGACGCCGAGTCGGTGCAGGCCCAGCACCTCAAGTTCAAGGTGGGCCGCGACGCCAAGGTCGTCCACGTGCAGGTCAGCCTCGGTGGCAGCCTGCTGCGCCAGTTCGCCAGCGTGGAGTACGCGGGCCGCGGCGGTGAGGCCGAGCTCTACGGCCTGTACTTCGCCGACGCCGGCCAGCACGTCGAGCACCGCCAGCTCGTCGACCACAGCGTGCCCGACTGCCGCAGCTACGTCGGCTACCGCGGCGCTCTGCAGGGCCGGTCGGCGCACACCGTCTGGGTCGGCGACGTGGTGATCCGGGCGGCGGCCACCGGCACGGAGACGTACGAGATCAACCGCAACCTGCTGCTCACCGACGGCGCCCGCGCCGACTCGGTGCCGAACCTCGAGATCGAGACCGGTGAGGTGGTCAGCGCCGGGCACGCCAGCGCGACCGGTCGCTTCGACGACGAGCAGCTGTTCTACCTGATGGCCCGCGGCATCCCCGAGTCCGAGGCGCGCAAGCTGGTGGTCCGCGGCTTCTTCGCCGAGCTGATCAACAAGATCCCGGTCGAGGAACTGCGCGAGCGCCTGGGCGACGCCATCGAGGCGAGGCTGGCGAAGGCGGGTTCATGAGTTTCGAGCTAGTGGGCCCGGCCGCGGATGTCGCCAAGGGCTCCGTCATCACCACGGAGCTCGACGGCGTGGACATCGCCGTCGTGCACGCCGACGACGACCAGTTCTACGCCGTCCGGGACGAGTGCAGCCACGCCGCCGTCGCGCTCTCCGAGGGGGAGGTCGACGGTTGCACCCTCGAGTGCTGGCTGCACGGCTCCCGCTTCGACCTGCGTACCGGTGAGCCCAGCGGCCTGCCCGCCACCGAGCCGGTGGCGACCTTCCCCGTCGAGATCCGCGACGGCGACATCTACGTTTCGACAACGCCGAGTAATGGAGTCAACCCGTGAGCACCCTCGAGATCCGCGACCTGCAGGTGTCGGTCAAGCTGCCCGAGGGCGAGCTGAAGCCGATCCTGGCCGGTGTCGACCTGACCGTGAAGTCGGGTGAGACGCACGCCATCATGGGCCCCAACGGCTCCGGCAAGTCGACCCTGGCCTACTCCATCGCCGGGCACCCGAAGTACGAGATCACCGGCGGCACGGTCACCCTCGACGGCCAGGACGTCCTCGCGATGACCGTCGACGAGCGCGCCCGGGCCGGCCTGTTCCTGGCCATGCAGTACCCGGTCGAGGTCCCCGGCGTCTCGGTGGCCAACTTCCTGCGCACCGCCAAGACCGCGATCGACGGCGAGGCGCCGAAGCTGCGCACCTGGGCCGGCGAGCTGCGCGGTGCCATGGAGAAGCTCCAGATGGACCCGGCGTTCGCCCAGCGCAACGTCAACGAGGGCTTCTCCGGCGGTGAGAAGAAGCGCCACGAGATCATGCAGCTCGAGCTGCTCAAGCCGAAGATGGCGATCCTCGACGAGACCGACTCCGGCCTCGACATCGACGCGCTGCGCATCGTCAGCGAGGGCGTCAACCGGGTCCGCGCCTCCGGCGAGGCCGGCCTGCTGCTGATCACCCACTACACCCGCATCCTGCGCTACATCAAGCCGGACTACGTGCACGTCTTCGTGGCCGGCAAGATCGTCCAGGAGGGCGGCCCGGAGCTCGCCGAGCAGCTCGAGGCCGAAGGTTACGAGCGTTACGTGGCCGGCGCGCGGGCCTGAGGATCGGGGCGATCATGACCTTCGACGTGGCGCGGGTGCGTGCCGACTTCCCGATCCTGAGCCGGGAGGTCAACGGGCACCCGCTCGTCTACCTCGACAGCGCGAACACCTCGCAGAAGCCGCGGCAGGTGCTCGACGCCATGCGGGCGCACCAGGAGCAGTACAACGGCAACGTGTCCCGCTCCGTGCACACGCTCGGCACCGAGTCCACCACGGCGTACGAGGATGCCCGCGCGAAGGTCGCCGCCTTCATCGGGGCGCCCAGCCCCGACGAGGTCGTGTTCACCAAGAACTCGACCGAGGCGATCAACCTGGTGGCGTACACGTCGGCGGATCTGCTCAAGCTGGGCCCCGGCGACGAGATCGTGGTCTCCGAGATGGAGCACCACTCCAATCTCGTGCCGTGGCAGCTGCTGTGCCAGCGCACGGGCGCGACCCTGCGCTGGTTCGGCGTCACCGACGAGGGCCGGCTCGACGAGTCGACCCTCGGCGAGCTGGTCAACGAGCGCACCAAGCTGGTGTCGATCGTGCACATGTCCAACATCCTGGGCACGATCAACGACCCGGCGCGGATCGTCGCCCGGGCCCACGAGGTCGGCGCGCTGGTCATGCTGGACTGCTCGCAGTCGGTGCCGCACCTGCCGCTCGACGTGGTCGAGCTGGGCGCCGACTTCATCGCGTTCACCGGGCACAAGATGCTCGGCCCGACCGGCATCGGGGTGCTCTGGGGGCGGATGGCGCTGCTGGAGGCCATGCCCCCGTTCCTGGCCGGCGGGTCGACGATCGAGACGGTGACGATGGGCGGCACGACGTTCGCCCCGCCGCCGGCGCGCTTCGAGGGCGGCACCCCGCCGATCACCGAGGCGATCGGCCTGGGCGCGGCGGTGGACTACCTGACGGCGCTGGGCATGGAGAACGTCCACCGGCACGAGCAGGAGCTCACCGCGTACGCGTTGAAAGCCCTCGCGGACGTGCCGGGCGTCCGGGTCTTCGGCCCGGGCACCCCGGAAGGCCGCGGCGGCACGGTCTCGTTCGAGGTCGAAGGTGTGCACCCGCACGATGTCGGGCAGATTCTCGACGACCTCGGTGTTGAGGTGAGGGTGGGACACCACTGCGCGCGCCCGGTGTGCGCGCGGTTCGGGGTCCCGGCGATGACCCGGGCCTCGTTCTACCTCTATACGACGACCGACGAGATCGACGCCCTGGCGCGCGGTCTGGAGCAGGTGCGGAAGGTGTTCGCCTGATGATCGACCAGCTGTACCAGGAGATCATCCTGGACCACTACAAGCATCCGCACGGCAAGGGCCTGCGGGCGCCGTTCGGTGGCGAGGCGCACCACGTCAACCCCACCTGCGGCGACGAGGTGACCTTCCGGGTCGCCGTCGATGGCGTCACGCTCAAGGACATCTCGTACGACGGGATCGGCTGCTCGATCAGCCAGGCTTCGGCCTCCGTGCTGCACGAGCTGCTCCAGGGCCGCACGGTGGACGAGGCCGCGCCGGTGCAGGAGGCGTTCGTCGCGCTCATGCAGAGCCGCGGCCAGATCGAGCCCGACGAGGAAGTGCTCGGGGACGGGGTGGCGTTCGCCGGCGTGGCGCGCTATCCGGCCCGGGTCAAGTGTGCGCTGCTGCCGTGGATGGCGTTCAAGGACGCCGCGGCGCGCGCCGGTGTGGGCGTGAGCCCGGAGGTGAAGACAGCATGACGGACAAGACGCTGGAAGAGATCGCCTCGGACGCGGCCGACACGGCGGGTCCCGACGACGCGACGGCCCCCGTGGTAGCGGAGGCGGAGGCGGCGCCCGGCACGGTCGTGTCGAAGCCGACCATCGCCGACATCGAGGAGGCGATGAAGGACGTCGTCGACCCCGAGCTCGGCATCAACGTGGTCGACCTCGGCCTGGTCTACGACGCGCACGTCGACGACGACAACGTGGTCACCCTGGACATGACGCTGACCTCGGCGGCCTGCCCGCTGACCGACGTCATCGAGGACCAGACCCGCCAGGCCCTGACCACCGGGCCGGGCGGCGGCCTGGTCAAGGACTTCCGGATCAACTGGGTGTGGCTGCCGCCGTGGGGCCCCGACAAGATCACCGACGACGGGCGCGAGCAGCTGCGCGCGCTGGGCTTCAACGTCTGAGAGCACACAGCTTCACGAGAACGCCGGGTCAGCGAGCTGACCCGGCGTTTTTCGTGCCTAGGTGTGATGTCCGGGGACGTTGGTCGAGGAAGTGCGACCACTCGATCTGACGATCCAGGGCGGATCTGGTGAACAGATGAAGGCCTCCAACGGTGCAGTGGAGCTGTCTAGGACCCACTGACCAGGCTTGGAGGCCTTCATGTCCCACGCTAACGCCGCGCTGACTGTTCGGGCGCGATTGCGGCTGGCGCGTCTGATCGTCGACTGCGGCTGGTCACCCGCACGAGCAGCCGAACGCTACGACGTGTCCTGGCGCACCGCGAACAAGTGGGCCGGGCGTTACCGAGCCGAAGGCGAAGCCGGCCTGCATGACCGCTCGTCGAGGCCGCACCGGCAGCCGGCCCGCACCCCGGCACCCGTGGTCCGCAAGGTTCTGCACCTACGCCGCAAACGACGCCTCGGGCCGGTCCCGATCGCCGATCAACTCGGCCTGGCCGCCTCCACCGTGCACGCCGTACTGACCCGCCACCGGGCGAACCGGCTCTCCCACCTCGACCGGGTCACCGGCGAGCCGATCCGCCGCTACGAACACGACCAGCCCGGCGACCTGCTGCACGTCGACGTCAAGAAGCTCGGCAACGTGCCCGACGGCGGCGGCTGGCGCTATCTCGGCCGCCAGCAAGGCAGGAAGAACCGGGCCGCCACCGCCGGTAAGCCGCGCAACCAATACCGCAACCCGAAGCTCGGCACCGCGTTCGTGCACACCGTCATCGACGACCACTCCCGCGTCGCCTACGCCGAAATCCACGACGACGAAACCGCGATGACCGCCAGCGCTGTGCTACGCCGGGCCGTGGCCTGGTTCGCCGAGCGCGGCGTCACGACCCGACGGGTCCTGTCCGACAACGGCTCCGCTTACAAGGCGCATCTCTGGCGCGACACCTGCGTCGAGCTGGGCATCACGGTGAAGAAAACTCGCCCTTATCGCCCGCAGACCAACGGCAAGATCGAACGGTTCCACCGCACCCTCGCTTACGGCTGGGCCTTCGCCAAGCTCTACACCAGCGAAAGCGCGCGCCGCGCTGCGCTACCTGCCTTCCTGCACGACTACAACCACCACAGACCCCACACCGCCATCGGCAAACTGGCACCCATCACCCGGTTGAACAACCTGGCTGGACATCACACCTAGGCCGCCGGTGTCACCGAGCCGTCGAAGAGCGTGCACTGGGCGGTGCCCCACCCGACGACGGCGCCGTAGGTGTCCAGGACGCTGACTGTCAGCTCCTCGGCGTAGTAGTACGGGTCGCTGGTGATCGTCGCGTCGACGAAGGCGGGGTCGGACCACGTGCCGTCGGCCGCCTGGGTGATCCGGTGTTCGAAGTCCCAGCCGGGACCGAGCAGCTCACTGCGGAAACGGGGATCGTTCGCGTCGTGCTGGACGGTCCGTGCGAAGCGGTAGCCGACGCGCGCCGGGCGTCCCGCGCCGTTCGCGGCGCCGGCCCGCCCGTTGACCCCGGCGACTGCGACGGTCACCGTGCCCGCGGCCGGATCGCAGGTCAGCGTGACCGTGGTCCGCCGGTCGTGGTAGCAGGACGCTTCCCGGGTCGTGAGGGTGACGCCGGCTGCGTTCTTGAACGTGACCAGCAGGTTCTCCCGGTAGAACACGGAGGTCACCGGGTTGAAGGTGGTCTTGTAGCCGGTCGCGTTGACCTCGCCCGAACTGGTGCTCGTGGCCTTGACGACCAATGGCACCGGCGCCGACGCGAGGGGCGCCGACGTCGTGGCTGTGATGACCGTCCCGCCCCGGCGCTGGAACTCGACAGTCACGGGCGCCGGCGGGGTGCCCGGCGTGAACAGGGTGCCGGAGGCCCACGTCTTGACGGCACCGGTCTGCGAGTCGCAGGTGATGTTCGCCCGCAACGGCGGCTGCGCGGCCTGGGCCGCGGCAGGCGTGATCAGCAGCCCGGTGGTCGCCAGCACGACCAGGCCGGCCAGCGTGCGCAATCTCGACATGGGTCCCCCGGTGAGCTCGGCGATGATGCGCCCCAGACGCTAACAACGATCGACCCGCGCCGCTGTCCCCGGTGGACGGTCTCAGCTGGGCAGGCGGATCCCGGTCATGCCGCCGTCGACCGCCAGCAGCGTGCCCGTTGTCGCGGACGCCAGCGGGCTGGCCAGATAGGCGATCGCGTGGGCGATCTCGGCCGGCGTGACCAGCCGCCCGGTCGGCTGCCGCCCGCGCAACGCGGCCGCGGCCGCCGCCGGATCCTCGGCCGCGTTCAGCAACCGGGACACCCACGGGGTGTCGGCTGTGCCGGGCACGACGGCGTTGACCCGTACGCCCTGCCGGACGTGATCGGCGGCCATCGCCAGGGTCAGCGAGGCCACCGCGCCCTTGCTGGCCGAGTACAGGGCCCGCTGCGGCAGGCCGAGCGGTGCCGCGATCGAGCAGGTGTTGACGATCGCGGCGCTCGGCGAGGCCAGCAGGTACGGCAGCGCCGCCCGCGACATCCGCGCGATGCCGACCACGTTGATGTTGAGCACCCGGTGCCACTCGTCGTCGCTGTTCGCGGTGACGTCGCCGACCGCGCCGATGCCGGCGTTGTTGATCAGGATGTCGATGCGGCCGCAGCGCTCGGCGACCGTGGCGACGGCCGCGTCCACCGACGCGCTGTCGCCGACGTCGCAGACCACCGACAGGTCGGCGTCCTGCTCGACCAGGTCGAGGCCGGCCACCAGGGCGCCGCGTTCGCGCAGCAGGGCGGCGGTCGCGGCCCCGATACCGCTGGCGGCACCGGTGACGATCGCGGTGAGTCCGGCGAACTCAGTCATGCCTGGGCCTCCAACGGCAGGCGATATCCGGTGCGGCCGGTCATGACCGGAGCCGGGGATCGACGTGGATCTTGGGACCGTCACCCCAGCCTGGGCGGCGTTCGCCGGCCAGCACCGCGGCCACGTCGTCGAGCCCGACGGTGGCGGCGACCAGCGGACGCGGGTCGACCTCTCCCGAAGCGAACAGCTCGACCGTCCCGGCGAACCCACCGGAGGCGCTGAGCACCCCGACGGCGGTGACGTCCTTGAGGGCCAGCGTTCGCGAGTCGATCAGGCTGGGCTCGGCGGAGAGCCCGACGTAGACCACGCGCCGGCCCGGCTCGACCAGCTCGGCAGCGAGCGCCGGCAGCTCCGGGCCGTTGGACGCGTCGATGACCGCGTCCCAGGCCAGGTCCGGCAGCGTCTCGGCGGTCCAGCCCTGCGGGAAGCCCACCGAGGCGGCGAAGGCCAGCGACGCCTCGCTGCGCCCGAGCAGGTGCACGTCGGCACCCTGGGCGAGGGCGATCTGAGCGGTGAGCAGGCCGATCGCGCCGGGGCCCAGGATCAGCAGCCGCCCGCCCGGCGGCAGGGCCGCCCCGCGAACCGCGCGCAGCGCGTTGCCACCGGGCTCGACCAGGGCACCCAGCGCCGCGTCGACCTGCTCGGGCAGGACCTGCAGAGCCTTCACCGGTACGGGCAACTGCTCAGCCAGCGCCCCCGGCCAGCCGTTGCGCACGCCGATCTCGTACCGGTCGGCGCAGACGTGCTGCCGCCCGGACCGGCACCGGGCACAGCGCCCACAGCCCAGCATGGTGTCACCCGTGACCCGCCGGCCGAGCCAGGTCTCGGCCACCCCCGGCCCGACGGCGCTGACCGTGCCGGACCATTCGTGGCCGATCCGCATCGGGTACTTCGCCTGGCCGGTGTGCAGGTACGACATCGCGCCGCTGAAGAACTCCATGTCGGTGCCGCACACGCCGGCCCGTTCGACGTCGACCACGACCTCACCGGGACCGGCCGCCGGCGGCTCGACCTCCTGGACCTCGGCCCGGCCCGGCCCGGTGATCACGAAGGCGCGCATCAGCGGGCGGCCACCACGGTCTGGCGCTGGCTGCCCAGTCCGTCGATGCCCAGCTCCATGACGTCGCCGGGGCGCAGCCAGACCGGCGGGTCGAAGCCCATGCCGACGCCGGGCGGGGTGCCGGTGTTGATCAGGTCGCCGGGCTCCAGGACCAGGAACTGGCTCAGGTAGCGGACGATCTCGTACGGGTCGAAGACCATCGTGGCGGTGCTGCCGGTCTGCCGCCGGACGCCGTTGACGTCCAGCCACAGGCCCAGCGCGTTGACGTCGGCGATCTCGTCCGGGGTGACCAGCCACGGTCCGGCCGGGTTGAACGTCTCGGCCGACTTGCCCTTCGACCACTGCCCGCCGCGTTCCATCTGGAAGGCCCGCTCGGAGATGTCGTTGCTGGCCAGGTAGCCGGCGATGGCCTCGCGGGCGGCGTCGTGGTCGTCGAGGTAGCTCGCCCGTCGGCCGATCACGATGCCCAGCTCGACCTCCCAGTCCAGCTTGGTGGACCCGCGCGGCTGCCGCACCCGGTCGTACGGCCCGATCAGCGTGTTCGGTGGCTTGGTGAACAGGATCGGCTCGGCCGGCACAGCCTGCCCGGTCTCGGCGGCGTGGTCGCGGTAGTTGAGCCCGATGCACAGGATCTGGTGCGGGCGGGGGATCGGTGCTCCGACCCGTTCCCCGGCGAACGGGCGTACCTGCCCGGCGGCGATCCGCGCCTCGACGGCCTGCCGGAACTCCTGCGGCGCGGTGAAGAACAGCGCCTCCAGGTCGGCGGTGTCGACGTAGGTGTCGTCGTCGACGCGGACGACGCTGCGCTCGAGGCCGGCGTCGCCGATGCGCATCAGTTTCATGTCTCTCCAGGGTTGGGTCCGGCCCACGGGGTCACCGGCAGCCCGGCGACCCCGACGTCGGCCAGGAAGAGCCGGCCGGACAGCGGGTGCGCGGCCAGCTGGTCCGCGTCCAGGTGGGCGGTGGCGGTGGTGATCAGCAGCCGGTCCAGGCCGGCCCCGACGAACGCGACGCTGGTGGTGTGCGGGGCCGCGACCGTGACGATCCCGGCGGGACGGGCGTCGGGGGTGTAGCGGCGCACCTCACCGGCGCCCCAGATCGCGATCCACAGGTGCCCGTCCGCGTCGGCGCACAGGCCGTCGGGCAGCCCGTCGGTGATCCGCAGCCACTCCCGGCGGGGCCCGGTGACGCCGGTGGCCGCGTCGTACGAGCGGACCCAGACGATGCCCGGGACGCTGTCGATGCTGTAGAGCAGGCTGCCGTCGGGGCTCCAGCACAGACCGTTGGACAGGTTGAGGTCGTCGTCGAGCACGGTCAGCGAGCCGTCGCGCTCCAGGCGTACCAGGGTCTCCTCGCCCTCGGTGTCGCCCAGGGCGAGCGTGCCCACCAGGAACGCGCCCGCCGGATCGCAGGCCCCGTCGTTCAGACGGTGGCCGGAGCCGGCGGCGACGACCCGGGTCGGCGGCGTGGTGAGCAGCGTTTCCGCGCCCGCCACCAGCAGCTCGCCGGCGGCCGAACAGACCACCGCGCCGACCGTGCGGTCCCGTTTCTGAGTGCCGGTGACGATCACCTGGTCGCCGTCGAGCCGGCCCTCGTGCACCGTGCCGGCGTCGATGTCGACCCAGAGCAGCCGGTCGCGCGGGGCGTCCCACACGGGGCCTTCGCCGAGCATGAAGCTCTGTGTGGAGGCGACCTCAGCGGTCCGGTTCATCGGGCCTCCACCGTCGCCCGGATGGCCTGGACCTGGGCGACCAGGGTCGCCAGCGGGGTGCGGGAGACCGGCGCGGAGACGCTGACGGCCCCGCTGGGCCGGGTCGGCGACGCCAAGAACACGGGTACGGCGAGACAGACGATGCCCGGCTCGTTCTCCTGGTCGTCGACGGCGTACCCGTGGGCGCGGATGGTCCGCAGCTCCGCCGCGAGGGCCTCGGCGCTGGTCAGAGTGTGTGGCGTGCGCTGGGGGAGGGTGCGGTCGCCGACCCAGGCGGTGACCGCGTCGTCGTCCGGCAGCGCGTACGCCAGCAGCAGCTTGCCCACCGCCGTGCTGTGCACCGGATTGCGGCCACCGACCGTGGAGGTCAGCCGCAACGCCCCGGCGGCCGGGTCGACCTTGGCCCGGTAGACCACCGTGTAGCCGTCGAGCACCGCGTAGTGCGCGGTCTCGCCGTACCGCTCGGTCAGCGCGGTCAGCACCGGGGCGATCCGCAGGTGGTCGGGGCGGGCCTCGTGGTGGGCGAACGCCAGCCGCAGGAAATCGTCGCCGAGCACGTACCGGCCGTGGCCGTTGCGGGCGGCGAAGCCGAAGCGGCACAAGGAGGCCAGGGCGCGGTGCACAGTGGGCTTGGGACTGGCCACCGCCCGGGTCAGCTCCTCCAGCGAGGCGCCGTCGGCGTGGCCCGCCAGCTCGGTGAGGACGGCGAGCACACGGTCCGTGCCGACCAAGGGGGGTGCGGTATCCGGGGGCACTGGCGTACCGTACCGGATATTCCAGATAGGCACCCAGCGTTCCGATTATTGGAAGTTATATGCCTGAACTGCGCAGCGCCCAGTGGTACGCCGGCCAGGACCGCAACTCCTACATCCACCGCGCCTGGATGCGCCGGGGATCACCGAACTCGGCCTTCGAGGGCCGGCGGCCCCAGATCGCCATCGCCAACACGGCCTCGGACCTGACCCCCTGCAACAGCCACCTCGACGAGGTCGCCGAGCACGTCAAACGGGGGATCTGGGAGGCCGGCGGCGTCCCGCTGAACCTGCCCGTCGTGTCGATCGGCGAGACCCAGGTCCGGCCGACCGCGATGCTGTGGCGCAACATGGCCGCGATGGCGACCGAGGAGATGCTGCGGGCCAACCCGATCGACGGCGTGGTGCTGCTCGGCGGCTGTGACAAGACGATCCCGTCACTGCTCATGGCCGCGGCCTCCGTCGACCTGCCCGCCGTCGTGGTGCCGGGCGGGCCGATGCTCACCGGCACGTTCCGCGGCACCCCGCTGGGCTGCGGCACCGACGTGTGGCGGCTCTCCGAGGAGGTACGCGCGGGCACCCTGAGCCAGGCCGCCTTCCTCGAGTCCGAGTCCTCGATGATCCGCAGCCGCGGCCACTGCAACACCATGGGCACCGCCTCGACCATGGGCCTGCTCGCCGAGGCGCTCGGCACGGTGCTGCCCGGCACGGCGGGCACCCCGGCGCCGGACAGCCGGTTGCTGGCCCGCTCACACGAGACCGGCCGGCTGATCGTGGAGATGATCGCCGCCGACCGCCGGCCCAGCCGGGTGCTGACCACCGGCTCGTTCCACAACGCGATCGTCGCGCTGGCCGCGCTCGGTGGCTCCACCAACGCCGTCGTGCACCTGCTGGCCATCGCCGGCCGGCTCGGCGTGCCGCTCACGCTGGCCGACTTCGACCGGATCGCCGCGGACGTCCCGCTGCTGGTCGACCTCCAGCCCGCCGGCAAGTACCTGATGGAGGACCTGTACCGGGCCGGTGGTCTGGCCGCGGTGCTGCGCGAGGTGGCCGACCTGCTCGACCCGGACGCGATCGACGTGACCGGCCGGCCCTTCGTCGAGTCGCTGACCGAGGCGCAGATCTGGGACCAGGACGTCATCCGCACCCGCGACAAGCCGCTGCTGCCGCAGGCCGGCATCGCGGTGCTGCACGGCAATCTGGCCCCGGCCGGCGCGATCATCAAGCCCGCCGCGGCCAGCCCGCACCTGCTGCGGCACCGCGGCCGGGCGGTCGTGTTCGACTCGGTGGAGGACTTCCACGCCCGGATCGACGCGCCGGACCTCGACGTCGACGCGGACTCCGTGCTGGTGCTGCGCGGCTGCGGGCCGCGCGGCTACCCGGGCATGCCCGAGGTGGCGAACATGCCACTACCGACCAAGCTGCTGCACCAGGGCGTCCGCGACATGGTCCGGGTCTGCGACGGGCGGATGAGCGGTACGGCGTACGGGACGGTCGTCCTGCACGTGGCCCCGGAAGCCGCCGCCGGTGGACCGCTGGACCGGGTCCGCGACGGCGACTGGATCATCCTCGACGTGGAGAACAGGCAACTGTCGGTCGACCTGCCGGACGAGGAACTTGCCGCCCGTGAGCCCTCCGCCGCCCTGCTGGCCGCGCTGGCCCGTCCCGACCGCGGCTGGCAGAAGTTGTACGTGGACACCGTCCTGGGCGCCGAAGTGGGCGCCGACCTGGACTTCCTCGTCGGCTCCAGCGGCGACGAGGTGAGCCGGGAATCGCATTGAGCCGAAACTTGTCGCACGCCGGTGGTAGACCATCGGGATGACGCAGCTGCTTCCCTTCCCCGAACTGCTGGACCTGATCGCCGAGCGCTCCGCCGCCTTCCGTCAGGCGGTCGCCACGGGTGACACCGGGGCCCGCGTGCCCGGCTGCCCCGACTGGTCCCTGCGCGACCTGGTGGCGCACCTGGGCTCCGTCCAGCGTTTCTGGGCCGAAGTGGTGGCGGCCGGCCCGGCCGACAGCGCGCCCGAGTTCGTCACCAGCGACCCCGTCGGTGACCTGGTGGAGTGGTCGGCCGAGTCGACCCGGCTGCTGATCGACGCGCTGCGCGTGGCCGGCCCCGACCGCGACTGCTGGACGTGGTGGGGCGCCACGGAAGCGCCGATGACCTCCGGCGCGGTGGCCCGCCACCAGGTCCAGGAGGCCGCGGTGCACGCGTGGGACGCCCAGGAGACCGTCGGCAAGCCGGAGCCGGTCCCGGCCGCGGTCGCCGTCGACACCATCGACGAGCTGCTGGTGGTGACCCTGGGCTCGATCGGCGCCTGGCCGCACCGGCCGGCCCGGATCGCGCTGTCGGCGGTCGAGGGCCCGACCTGGCTGGTCGACCTCACCCCGTCCGGGGCCAAGTCCGGCCCGGCGGCCAGCGGCGAGCCGCTGGCGACGATGCGCGGCTCGGCCAGCGACCTGGTGCTGGCGATCTACAAGCGGATCCCGCTGGAGAGCATCGACGTGGACGGCGACCGCGAGGCCGTCGAGGAGTTCCTGGCCTGGACCGACACGGAATAGCTCAGAGGTGGTCGACCGTGTTGTAGCGGTCCAGCACGAGACGCCCTGACGACTCCCGGAAGCTGGTGATCGAAGCGTTGCGGACCTGGCCGTGCTGCTCGACGATGCCCGGCAGCGCGGCGAGCTCCAGACCCTCGATGACGAAGCGCATCATCAGCACCACCGAGTCGTGGGCCACCACCACGACCCGCTCACCGGCGTGCTTGCCGTTCAGGTCGGCGAGAAACGAGGAGAGCCGCTCGGCGATGTCACCGAAGGTCTCGCCGCCGGGCGGCCGGTAGGCGTACTCCCCGTCCTGCTCGAAACGGGCCGGCTCGTCCGGGAAACGCTGCCGGATCGCGGCGTCGGTCAGCATCTCCAGCTCGCCGGTCAGCCGGTCCACGAGCCGGTCGTCCATGCTGGGCGTGGGCAGCGACAGTCCGGAGGCCTCGACGGCGATCCGCCACGTCTCCCGCGCCCGCCGGTACGGCGACGTGATCACCACCTCGGGCAGCTCACCGGGCGACAGCGTGGCGAGCCACCGCCCGACCGCGCGCGCCTGCTCGACCCCGAGCTCGGTCAGCTCCACATCGGTGTCCCGGCCGGTCAGGCCGGAGTCCAGCCGCCCCTGCTGGTTGGCGAGCGGAAACGCGACGTTCGCCGCGCTCTGCCCGTGCCGGATGAGGATCAGCTCCGCGACCACGCCCATCCCCGGACCCTAACGTGTCCGCAGCGGCCGCAGCGGCCCGCCCGAAACGCGCCGGAGCATGCGGCGCCCGCGCGTCCGGCACAGGGCGCCTGCGCGTCCGGCACAGGGCGCCTGCGCGTCGGGCACAGGGCGC
>NZ_JBEZGQ010000020.1:0-23514 GCF_040650095.1 Actinoplanes sp. NPDC048791
GCCCAGCTCGGCGCCTGGCGCGCGGCCGGCCGGCCGCTGCGCGCGTCCGTCAACGTCAGCGTCCGGGACCTGCACGCGGCGGACATCGCGGTGGAGATCGACACCCTGTTGCACCGGTACGACGTACCGCCCGACCTGCTGCAGCTCGAGATCACCGAGAGTGCGCTGATGGCCGACCCGCACCGGGTCCTCGACACGATCACCCGGCTGGACCGGATGGGGGTGGCGATCTCCCTGGACGACTTCGGCACCGGCTACTCGTCGTTGCAGCATCTGCGCCGGTTGCCGTTCGCCGAGGTCAAGATCGACCGCTCGTTCGTGCTGGGGATGGCCGCCGACCGGGGTGACGCCGCGATCGTGCGGTCGGTGATCGCGCTGGCCGACTCGCTGGGGCTGCGGGTCGTCGCGGAGGGCGTCGAGGACGAGCGGACCTGGCGGTTGCTCGCCGCGGCCGGCTGTCACGCGGCGCAGGGCTGGTTCCACGCGCGGCCGATGCCCGCACCGGATCTGGCGGTGTGGCTGTCGCGTTATCGTCCTCTGCGACCCGGCCGCGAACCCGGCGCCCTGGCGGTGCCGACGTCCTGAGGAGTGCCATGGCGATCGAGGTGCGTCCCGTCACGTCCGCCGACATCGCGTATGTGCAGCAGTCACTGACTGCCGCGTTCCACGGCACAGTGGTCGCCGTCCACGACGAGCTGATCGACGCCGCCGCGTTGCCCGCCGCGATCGCGTGGGACGGCGCCGAACCGGCCGGGCTGCTCACATACCGAATCGTCGGTGCGGACTGGGAGATCGTGTCGATCGCCGCCGACCGGCCGGGCAGCGGGGCGGGCACCGCACTGCTCGGCTGGATCCGGGAGACGGCCGCGACGGCCGGTGCCGCCCGGCTCTGGCTGGTCACCACGAACGACAATGTCCGGGCGCTGCGCTTCTACCAGCGGCATGGCTACGACCTGGTCGCTGTGCATCGGGACGCGGTGACCCGGGCCCGCGCCCTGAAACCGGCCATTCCGCGCGAGCTGGACGGAATTCCGTTGCGCCACGAGCTTGAATTGGAAGTTCGGTTCTGAGGTCTTGGCTCACGCAGCCGGCAATCGGCGGGAGCGACGGTCAGCACCATGCAACCAGGTACGACATCCAGAATTTGATCTCGGAAATCTTTCCCCGAGCCAAGTTATCCACAGACCGGGGGAGCCGCCGCCCGCGGCCCACGCCGAAAGAAATAGACTTCCCCGGTCAGCGACATCCACACCAAGGGGGCACGATGGCCGCCATCTCCCGCGAAGAGGTCGCGCATCTGGCGCGCCTGTCGCGGCTCGCCGTGACCGAGCAGGAGCTCGACCAATTCGCCGGTCAGCTCGACGTCATCCTGCAGTCGGTTGCCCGGATCGGTGATGTGGCCGCCGAGGACATCCCGCCGACCTCGCACTCCGTGCCGCTGACCAACATCTACCGCGACGACGTCGTGACACCGTGCCTCACGCAGGAGGAGGCGCTCTCCGGCGCGCCCGATTCCGCCGAGGGCCGGTTCCGCGTGCCGCGCATCCTGGACGAGGAGGACTGAGCGCCGTGACTGACGTCACCAGGATGACCGCTGCGCAGGTCGCAGGCCTGATCAGCGGCGGCGACGCCTCCGCCGTCGAGGTCGCGACCGCGCACCTCGACCGGATCGCCGCCGTCGACGGGCAGGTGCACGCGTTCCTGCACGTGGACCGCGACGGTGCGCTGGCCGCGGCCCGCGCCGTCGACGAGAAGCGGGCCCGGGGCGAGGAGCTCGGACCGCTGGCCGGCGTGCCGGTGGCGGTCAAGGACGTGATCGCCACGCGTGGCATCCCGACCACCGCCGCCTCCAAGATCCTCGAAGGCTGGAAGCCGCCGTACGACGCGACGGTCGTCGAGCGGCTGCGCGCCGCCGGCACGGTCATGCTCGGCAAGACCAACATGGACGAGTTCGCGATGGGCTCCTCCACCGAGTATTCGGCCTACGGCCCGACCAACAACCCGTGGGACCTCGGGCGCATCCCCGGCGGCTCCGGCGGCGGCAGCGCCGCGTCGCTGGCCGCGTACGAGGCGCCGCTGGCGATCGGCACGGACACCGGTGGCTCCATCCGGCAGCCCGGCGCGGTCACCGGCACGGTCGGTGCCAAGCCGACGTACGGCGGCACCTCCCGCTACGGTCTGATCGCCTTCTCGTCCTCCCTCGACACCCCCGGGCCCTGCGCCCGCAACGTCGAGGACGCGGCCCTGCTGCACTCGATCATCGCCGGCCACGACGTGCGCGACTCGACCTCTATCCCGCAGCCCGTGCCCGACGTCGTGGCCGCGGCCCGGCTCGGTGCCACCGGCGACCTCACCGGGGTCAAGCTCGGCCTGGTCAAGGAGTTCGCGGGCGAGGGCGCTGAGCCCGGCGTGCTGGCGGCCTTCCGTGAGTCGGTCGAAGCGCTGGTCAAGCTGGGTGCCGAGGTCGTCGAGGTGTCCTGCCCGCACTTCGAGTACGCCCTGCCGGCCTACTACCTCATCGCGCCCAGCGAGGCCTCGTCCAACCTGGCCCGCTTCGACGGCGTGCGCTACGGCCTGCGGGTCGGCGACGACGGCAACCGTTCGCTCGAGGAGGTCATGTCGCTGACCCGGGACGCCGGTTTCGGTCCCGAGGTCAAGCGCCGGATCATCCTCGGCACGTACGCGCTGTCCAGCGGTTACTACGACGCGTACTACGGCCAGGCGCAGAAGGTCCGCACGCTCATCACGCGCGACTTTACCACCGCCTTCGAGCAGGTCGACGTGCTGATCTCGCCGACCACGCCGTTCGTGGCGTTCCCGTTCGGCTCGCGCACCAGCGACCCCTACCAGATGTATCTGGCCGACCTCTACACCATCCCGACCAACCTCTACGGCGGCCCGGCGATCTCGGTGCCGTGCGGGCTCTCCGAGGGACTGCCGGTCGGTTTCCAGGTGATGGCGCCGACGATGGCCGACGACCGGATGTACCGGGTCGCCGCCGCTCTCGAGTCCGCGGTCGGCACCCTGACCCCACCGACGCTGGAGGCGTGAGCATGACCACCACCGCGTTGCCCTCCTACGAGGACGCGATCGCCCGCTACGAGCCGGTCATCGGCCTGGAGACGCACGTCGAGCTGGGCACGAACACCAAGATGTTCTGCGGCTGCCCGACCGAGTTCGGCGCGGAGCCCAACACCCAGGTCTGCCCGGTCTGCCTCGGCCTGCCCGGCGCGCTGCCGGTGGCCAACCGCGCCGCGATCGAGGCCACCATCCGGATCGGGCTCGCTCTCAACTGCGACATCGCGTCGTGGTGCCGGATGGCCCGGAAGAACTACTTCTACCCGGACATGCCGAAGAACTTCCAGACCAGCCAGTACGACGAGCCGCTCTGCGTGGACGGCTACGTCGACGTGCTGGTCGACGGCGAGACCGTGCGCATCGAGATCGAGCGGGTCCACCTCGAGGAGGACACCGGCAAGTCGCTGCACGTCGGCGGGGCCACCGGGCGCATCCACGGCGCGACCGAGTCGCTGGTGGACTACAACCGGGCCGGCATCCCGCTGGTCGAGATCGTCACCAAGCCCGTCCCCGGCATCGGCGCCCGGGCCCCCGAGGTCGCCAAGGCGTACGTGACGGAGCTGCGCGACATCATCCGCTCGCTCAACGTCTCCGACGTGCGCATGGAGCAGGGCTCGATGCGCTGCGACGTGAACACCTCGCTGAACCTGCCGGGCGAGGAGTGGGGCACCCGGACGGAGACCAAGAACGTCAACTCGCTGCGTTCGGTCGAGCGGGCGGTCCGTTCCGAGATCATCCGCCAGGCGAGCCTGCTCAGCCAGGGCACCCGGATCTTCCAGGAGACCCGGCACTTCCAGGAGACCACCGGCGACACCCGGCCGGGCCGCTCCAAGGAGACCGCGACCGACTACCGCTACTTCCCCGAGCCCGACCTCGTGCCGATCGCGCCCGACAAGGCGTGGGTGGCCGACCTCAAGGCGGCCCTGCCCGAGCTGCCCAGCGTCAAGCGCGCCCGGCTCGCCGAGGAGTGGGGCATCTCCACGCTCGACATGCAGTCGGTGGCCAACGCCGGCGCGATCGAGCTGATCGAGGAGACCATCGCCGCGGGCACCACCGCGGCCGGCGCCCGCAAGTGGTGGATGGGCGAGCTGGCCCGCCGCGCCAACGAGACGGGCGTCGAGCTCGCCGCGGTCGGCGTGACGCCGGCCCAGGTCGCGCAGCTGCAGGGCCTGGTCGACGAGGGCAAGCTCAACGACAAGCTGGCCCGCCAGGTCCTCGAGGGCGTCGTGGCCGGCGAGGGCGACCCGGCAGCGGTGATCGAGGCCCGCGGCCTGGGCGTCGTCTCCGACACGGGCGCGCTCACGGCGGCGGTCGACGAGGCCATCGCCGCCAACCCGGACATCGCGGCGAAGATCCGCGACGGCAAGGTCGCGGCGGCGGGCGCGCTGGTCGGCGCGGTCATGAAGACGACCCGCGGCCAGGCGGACGCCAAGACCGTCCGGGAGCTGATCCTCTCCCGGCTCTCTTAGTCCTCGCGATATTTCTTACGGCCGGCGCCCGGTCCTGTGACACACAGGGCCGGGTGCTGCAGTTCCCGACCTGGTGACGCCGCCATCCGGGCTGAGAGCGGTGGCTGAGCTCCGGGCCGGTCAGCGGCCGGGTGGCACGCTGCCGTTGGGGCGGATTTCCGGGGTCACGCCGCTGATCGCCGACGGGTCCGTGGTCGGTTCCGGCTCGTCCTTGCCGACGACCTTGCGCTGCATCGTCACGTTCTGCTCGCCCGTGCCGCCCAGCTGGATGTCGTCGTAGGCCTTCAGCGCGTGCGTCTCGTCGAAGTACAGCACCGACATCATCAGCGGCGTCGGCTCCTCCTTCTCCAGCCCGCGCAGGCCCGCGCCACCGCTCGAACCCTCCACCAGCAACCGCGTCTCCTGCGGCGGTGCCGTCACCCCGGCCGACGTGCTCGGCGCCGGTGCACTCGGGGCCACCGACGACGAGGGCGCCGGGGACGGTGCCGCCAGCACGCTCACCTCGCGCTTGTGGGTGTGGCCGGCCAGCACCACCGGCACCAGCCCGGACAGCGGCGGCGCCATCGCCGGGTCGTGCACCAGCGCCACGTCCACCTTCGTCTGCGCCGCGCGGATCGTTGTCGCCAGGCGTTCGCCGCTGGTCAGCAGGGGGGACGTGACCGGCTCGTCCGCGTCGGCCGGCGGGTTTTCGCTCTTGTCCGGAGTGAACTCCGGGTCGCCGATGCCCGCGAACGTCAGGCCGTCGATCGTCACCGTCGTGTCGTCGAGCACGACCGCGTTCTTCTGCCGGGCCACGGCCTCCTGGATCGCCAGCGAGTCGTGGTTGCCGCGCACGTACACGTACGGCACCCCGAGCTGGCCGATGTTGCTCACGTACGAGGTCTCGGCGTTGCTGCCCCAGTCCACGATGTCGCCGGTGTCGACCACAGCGTCGATGTCCCACTGCTTGACGACCGTACGGATCACGCCCCACGACGTCGGGTTCAGGTGCAGGTCGGACACGTGCAGGATGCGGGTGCTGTTACCGGACGGCTCGAACACCGGCAGCGCCGACACCGTCGTGTAGATCCGGCTCACGTTGCTGACCAGTTGCTGGAGCTGGTCGGCGTACCGGCCGTAGTTGTCCGCGATGCGCCGCGCGTCACCGACCACCGCCGGCGCGTTGACCAGCAGGCCCTCGTATCTCGGCTCGCTGATCGAGTCCGGCCGGATCGTGCCCGCGGCCAGCCCCAGGCTGCCGCCGGTCACCACCAGCGCCAGCACCCCGGCCGCCGCCACCCGCCGGACGTTGCGGAAGATCAGCGCCGACAGGATCAGCGCGCACACGATCGCCGCGCCCAGCGCCCGCAGGCCCAGCTGCAGCACGCCCTTGGTCACGTCGTCCACCGCCGACTGCCCGGCCGCGCTGATCGCCGTCGGGTCGTCGATCAGCGCCTCGGTGCGTCCCTGGTCCAGCGAGCCCAGGTTGACCTTCAGATGGATCGGGCCGTCGTGGCTGTCCAGGTGCAGCGAGCCCAGGGGTGGGATCTGCACCTCGGTGCCGCCCTCGACCGACGGGCTGATCGACATGTCGGCCCGGAACGGGCCCACCGCGATCTCCGCCTGGGCGAACAGCATCGTGCCGACGACGACGCCGGTCAGGCTGACGGCCACAACCGCCGCCCAGACGCTCAGGCGCCGGGCCCACGGCCGCTGCCAGGTACGTTTCACCGCGTCGCGGGCCCGCAAGATCTTCTCGTTCATGGTCGCCGGCTCACCTGCCCCCGTGCGCTGGTCGTCAAACAGTGACGACGGTCAGCTCCGGCCGGCTCCGCCGTCGGAGAACACCAGCCGGATGATCTGGTCGTCGTCCGGTCCCGGATCGGCGCCTTTCTCCCGGTTGGACGTGGTGACCCAGAACGAGCCGTCCGGGGCGGCGACCAACCCGCGCAGCCGGCCGTACTCACCGGCCAGCACCGACTTGGGCTGACCCAGCAGGGTGCCGTTCTCGGTCATGTCGACCATCCACACCCGCTGCCCCAGCAGGCAGGCCGTCGCGACCATGCGCTCCAGCACCGCCACACCCGCGCAGGACGAGTCGCCGATCGGCCAGCTCACCACCGGAGCGGTGAGCTTGGCGTCCGAGCCGGCGCCGTCCGCCTTCGGCCACCCGTAGTTCTTGCCCTTCTCGATCACGTTCAGCTCGCCGGACTTCTTCTGATCCGACTCACTGGCGTACATCTTCTTGGCCGAGTCCCAGGCTATGCCCTGCACGTTACGGTGACCGGACGACCAGACCGGCGAGTTCTTGACCGGATTCCCCGGCGCGGGTTTGCCGGCGGTGGTGATCCGCAGGATCTTGCCGCCGAGGCTCTTCGGGTTCGGCGCCTGGTTGCCGGTCGCCGAGCCGTCGCCGGTGGTGACGTAGAGCATGCCGTCCGGGCCGAACGCGAGCTGACCGCCGTTGTCGTTCGCCGAGTGCGGGATGCCGGTGAGGATCGGCTCCGGCTTGCCCTTGAGCTTGAGCTTGGCGACGCGGTTGTCCTTCGCGGTCGAGTAGTAGATGAAGACGGTCGCGTCGGTCTCGTATTTCGGGGAGACGGCGATGCCCAGCAGGCCACCGTCGCCGCCCGGCTCCGGCTCGGTGAGCCGCTGTACCTCGGTGACCTTGAGCCCCTCGGCGTCCGACTCCGGGCCGACCTGCAGGATGCGGGCGGTGTCACGCTCGGTCACCAGGGCGGCGCCGTCGGGTAGGAAGGCCAGGCCCCACGGCACCTCGAGGTCCTTGGCCAGGACCGTGGCCGCCGCCGTGGCCTCGCCGGCGCTGCTGCTGTCCGGGTCGGCGGAGGCGGACGGAGCCGGCAGGTTCGGCGGCTCCCCGGCCACGTCGGGCTCCGGCGGGCCGAAGCTGCACGCGGTGGTCAGAGCCAGCACGGCACCAAGTGTCACGGCGCCCGCTCGGAACCGGCGACTGCGCTCGATCACACGACCTCCTCGTTTCCCCGGTCCAGGGTAGCGGGGCCGGCTGGGACGTCCGGCACACCTGGATCTCCGGCCGGGCAGCGGGCGCCCGGCGCGGCTAGGTTGGCACCGTGAAGGTCTGGATCGCCCATGAGAAGGGCCGCGAGCTGCTCGGCGACGTACCGGCCGGGGTCGAGGTCGAGGTCTGCGCCGATGCGGCCACGCTGCCGTCGGACCCTACGGACGTCCGGTTCTGGGTGCCGCCGTTCAGCTCCACCGTGCGCGCCTCCGACCTGCTGCCGAAGCTGACGGGCCTGCGGGTCGTGCAGCTGCTCTCGGCCGGTGCGGACAACTGGGTCGGCCACGTGCCCGCCGGTGTGCAGCTGTGCGACGCGGCCGGGGTGCACGACGCGGCGGTCGCGGAATGGGTCCTGGGCGCCGCGATCGGCTCGCTGCGGCAGTTCCCCGCCTTCGCCCGCGCCCAGCAGCGGCGGGAGTGGGCCCCGGGGGCGTTCACGCCCACCGAGGAGCTGACCGGCAAGCGGGTGCTCATCGTGGGAGCCGGTTCGATCGGCCGGGCCGTCGAGCAGCGGCTGGCCCCGTTCGAGGTCACCGTGACCCGGGTGGCCCGCACCGCGCGTCCCGGCCAGGACGTGCACGCGGTCGGCGAGTTGCCCGGCCTGCTGCCGCAGGCCGAGGTCGTGATCCTGCTCGTGCCGCTGACCGAGCAGACCCGCGGGCTGGTCGACGGTTCCTTTTTGGCGGCGCTGCCCGACGGGGCACTGCTGGTCAACGCGGCCCGCGGGCCGGTCGTCGACACGGCGGCGCTGCTCACCGAGGTGGCCTCCGGACGGATCGGTGCCGCGCTCGACGTGACCGATCCGGAGCCCCTGCCCGTAGGGCACCCGCTGTGGGAGCTGCCCAACGTCTTCATCACCCCGCACGTCGGCGGGGCCGTGGTGGGTCTGCTGCCTCGGGCCTACCGCCTGGCGGGGGAGCAGCTACGTCGGTTCGCCGCCGGGGAGCCGCTCGTCAACCGGGTCGTCGACGGCTACTGAGTCGTCCCGCAGCTCCTGCCCACCGGCCGCGATGACCGCGGGCAGATTGGTGGTGGTGACCCCGGTCAGCCGGATCACCGTGCCGTCGGTGAGCAGGGCGGACACCCGGCCGCGGTCGTCCGGCCCGAGCTGGTCGACCCGGGACCACGGGATGTCGACGCTGCCGAAGAGCGCCCGCACCCGCAGGCCGGCGGGACCCACGTCGGTGCCGGCCCGCACCGCCCAGATCAGCACGGCCAGCGGGATCAGCAGCAACGGGGCCAGCTGCCAGGCCGCTCCGGCGAACGGGGCGGTGCCCACGAACGCGATCAGCGCGGCGACGACGAGGGCGCCGGACTTGCGGACGCGCAGGGCGGGTCGACTCACGTTCTCATCCTCGCACCCGCCGGATGCGGCGTTTTTGTCGGACCGGGCGGGGATACTGCTGGCCATGACCGAGCTGATAGCCATCGGCACCAAGAAAGGCCTCTTCCTGGCCACGAGTGAGGACGACCGGCGGAGCTGGCAGCTGAGTTCCGCGCACTTCCCCGGCATGTCCATCTATGCCGTCGCCATCGACAACCGTGGACCGCAGCCCCGCCTGCTGGCCGGCGTGGACAGCTCCCACTTCGGCCCCAGCGTCGCCATCAGCGACGACCTGGGTGCCACCTGGGAGGAGCCCGACGTCGCCCCGCTGGCCTTCCCGGCCGACGCCGGTGCGGCGGTCGAGCGGGTCTGGCAGATCACCCCGGCCGCCTCCGGCGTCGTCTACGCCGGGGTCCAGCCGTCGGCGCTGTTCCGCTCCGAGGACGGCGGCCGGACGTACGAGCTGGTCCGCGCCCTGTGGGACCATCCGCACCGGCCCGAGTGGGGCGCCGGATTCGGTGGGCAGGCGGTGCACACGGTGCTGCCGCACCCCGAGGATCCCGACCGCGTGCTGGTCGCCATGTCCACCGGCGGCGTCTATCGCACCACCGACGGCGGCGCGTCCTGGGCGCCGGCCAACACCGGCATCAAGGCCTACTTCCTGCCCGACCCGTGGCCCGAGTTCGGCCAGTGCGTGCACAAGGTGGCCCGCGACGGCGCCGACCCGGAGCGCTACTACGCGCAGAATCACCACGGCGTCTACCGCACGGTGGACGGGGGCGACACCTGGCAGTCCATCGCCGGGACGCTGCCGGCCGACTTCGGCTTCCCGATCGTCGCGCATCCCCGGCGCGGCGGCACGATCTGGAGCTTTCCCCTGGTCAGCGACGGGCAGCGGGAGCCGGTCGACCTGCGCTGCCGGGTGTTCCGCTCCACGGACGCGGGCGAAAACTGGGAGCCGCAGCAGGCGGGTCTGCCTGAGGAGCCGTTCTATCAGGTGGTGCTGCGCGACGCGATGTGCGCGGACGACGCGGAGCCGGCCGGTGTCTACTTCGGCACCCGCTCGGGCGAGGTGTTCGCCAGCCGCGACGAGGGGGAGAGCTGGACGTCGGTGGCGGCGCATCTGCCTGACGTGCTGTGTGTGCGGGCGGCGAGCCTCTGATGCCGACAGTGCTGGTCCCGGGAGTGCTGCGTGCGGAGGCCGGCGGCGCGGCGCATCTCGAGGTGGGAGACGGCGGGACGTTGGGCGCGGTCTTGGACGAGATCCGGGAGCGGTGGCCGCGGCTGGAACGGAGGATCCGCGACGAAAGCGGTGCGCTACGGCGGTATGTGAACGTCTATGTGGACGGGGAGGACTGCCGCCGCTCCGGCGGCCTGGATACCCCGGTGCCGGCCGGCGCGGAGATCCAGGTGCTTCCGTCGGTCGCCGGCGGCTGACGGCACGGGGTACGGCCGTTCGGGCGGGTGATCGGGGGGCGTGCGCTGAGGAGCTGGGGTATATCCGCCGGCCGGGTGGCTGACGGAAAGGCTCGCGGAATCTTTCGGCTGGATTGCCTTGCGGCTGTCCATACCCGACGATCTCGACGTGCGAAGCGATACCGCGCGCACGTAACCTGTCCGGGGGACACTCGTTACCCGGTGTGGGTGCAGTGACTTCCCCTGGTCGCCGCCGCCTGTTCCGCCCAGCCCTCACCGTCCGCAGAGGATCACCCCCCACGTGGCAGTGCAGCCCACCGCGCGTATAGGCACCTGGCGCCACCGGGTGGCGTTCCTGGCCGCCCCGGTGGCGGGCGCCCTTGTGCTGGTCGCGGGCCTGATCGGCCTGATCTCCGACCCGGCCGCGCTGGCCGTCGGCGTCGGTGGCGTCGCCATCTGGGCCACCGTGGTCCTCGTGCACACCGCCCTGGCGATCCACCACCGGGACGGCACGTTCGCGGCCTGCCGCGGCGCCGGCTACATCGGGATGGGCGCGCTGGCCACCGGTGCGACCACCGCCGTGCTCGTCGCTGATCCGCCCGGCCGGGGCAGCTACGCCGCCGCCGGGGTGGGTGCGACCGCGGTCCTCTACATTCTCGGCACCATGTTGCTGCCCGGCGCGGCCTCGACCGTCGCGGTCCGGCTGCGGCGCGCGTTCGACGGGCTGGGGCTCGGCGTCGCCCTGGGCTTCGCGGCGTACCTGGTAACGCCGATGAAGGACACCCCGGCTGCGGCGTTGATCTGTGTCCTGCTGGCCGCGGCCGGCATTTCGATCGTCACCGTTATCGTGCTGCGGGCCCGGTTGCATCGACCGGCCGCCCTGCGGTGCGGGGGTGGCGCCATCCTCGTGCTGCTTTCACTCTGTGCCGCGGCCAACCTGATCCTTTCGGACCGCGCCGGATGGGTTGTGACGATCTTCGGCCTGCCGATCGTGGCCGGCCTCGGTTTCACCGCCGAGGGCGGCTCCCGGCGCAACCTGCCCGATGCCACCGGGCCCCGTGAGCAGGACCAGTACCTCTCCGGTTATCCGCTGCTCGCGGTGCCCGCCGGCATCGGGGTCGTCGCCGCGCTGTACCACCTTGCTTTCCTCGGGCCGTTCGACAAGACCGCCGTGCTGCTCGGCATCTCGATGGTCGCCGTGCTGACCATGCGGGAGCTGCTGGTCGTCAGCGACATCCGCCGCTATACCGGGCAGCTGCGCACCAAGGAGGCGCACTTCCGTTCGCTGGTCGCCGGCGCCACCGATCTGACGTTGGTGCTCGACGACAAGCTGACCGTCCGCTGGCAGTCACCGGCTGCGGCCCGGCTCTTCGGTCTCTCCGATTCCGAGGTCATCGGGCGCACGTTCCTGCAGCTCATCCACCCGGAGGATGTTCCCGGCGCGCAGGCCGGCCTGGAGACGCTGCTCTCCGGCGAGCACGACGACGGTCCGCCCGCGCTGCTGAACGCCCGGATCCGTGACGGGCACGGGATGTGGCGCGACACCGAGTCCACGGTGGCCGACCAGCGTTCGGTGCCCGAGGTCGCCGCCCTGGTTGTGCACGTCCGTGACGTCGGCGAGCGCCGGCACCTGGAACGCACCCTGCACAAGTTGTCGTACACCGACCAGCTCACCGGCCTGGCCAACCGGCGGGCGCTGATGCGGGACGTGCTCGAGCACCGGCGCCGCGCCGGGCAGCACGGCACCCTGCTGGTGATCGACCTGCACGGGCTCGCGGAGATCAACGACAGCAAGGGCCGTGAGATCGGCGACGCCGTCCTGATCCAGGTGGGTCGGCGGATCCGCAGCCTGCTCACCGAGGACGACGTGGCGGCCCGTCTCGGCGGGGACGAGTTCGCGGTGCTGACCACAGACGGCGCGGTGCTCGCCTATGCGCTGGCCACCCGCATCGTGACGCTGCTGATGGAGCCGTACCAGCTGCCCGGCACGATCGTCGAGCTGCACACCAGTGTCGGCCTGGCCGAGCTGACCGGCGGCAGCGACTCCGAGGAGGTGCTGCGCCACGCCGACCTGGCCCGCAGCCGGGCCCGGCAGCTCGGCCACGACCGCGTCGAGTGGTACGACACCGACATCGAGATGCAGCTGCACCGCCGGATGGACCTGGAACGCGAGCTGCTCGGCGCGGTCGAGCGCGGCGAGCTCGACCTGGTCTTCCAGCCGGTCGTCTCGCTGCGCGACGAGCAGCCGGTCGGCGTCGAGGCGCTGCTGCGCTGGCGGCATCCGAAGCTGGGCACGATCATGCCGGCCGAGCTGCTGCCGATCGCCCGCGCGGTCGGCTGCGCCGCCGAACTGGACGAGTGGGTCCTCGACGCGGCCTGCCGCCATCTGGCCGGCTGGAGCGCCGGCGGCAGTGACTTCTGGCTGTCGGTGAACGTGTCGCCCCGCGAGCTGCTGACGGCCCGCTTCCCGGAACGGGTGGCGGAGATCCTCGACCGCCACGACCTGGAACCGGAACGCCTGGTCGTGGAGGTTCAGGAGACCTGGGTCGCGGAGGACCTGCCGGCGGTGGTGGCGTCGCTGACCAGCCTGCGCAAGCTGGGCGTCCGGGCGGCGCTGGACGACTTCGGCGCGGGCCAGGCGGCGCTGTCACACCTGCGCAGGCTGCCGGTCGACATGCTCAAGCTGGACCAGGTCCTGGTGAACACCCCGCCGGAGCCGGCGGTCGGTCCGGCGGTGATCGACGTGGTGGTGAGCCTGGGTCGCCGGCTGGGTCTGGAGACGGTCGCCAAGGGCCTGGAGACGCCGGAGCAGATCGAGCGCGCCCGGCATGCCGGCTGCCTCTACGGGCAGGGATTCGCGCTGGCCAGACCCGCGCCGGCGGAACGCATGGAAGCGTATCTGGACACGCACCGAACGTCGTGAACTCAGTTCTCCCGGGGCGGGGCGGTGCTGCCCCGGGGAGTCAGGTGGGCCGTTCCCTCTTCCACGTCGCCCACCGGTTCGCCGGCTATCGCGGCCAGGAGCTGGCGGGCCGCGTGCGCCCCGTACGCCGCGATGTCCCGGCTCAGGGCGGTCAGCGGCGGGTGGACCAGGGAGCACAGCGGGGAGTCGTCCCAGGCCACGATCGACAGGTCGCCCGGCACCGACAGGCCCATCTCCTGCGCCACCGACAGGCCCGCCACGGCCATCACGTCGTTGTCGTAGATGATCGCCGTCGGGCGTTCCGCGTTGATCAGCAGGCGGCGGGTCGCCCGGCCGCCCTCCTCGCCGGTGTAGTCCGACGGGACCGTGATCGCCTCGCTCAGCCCCAGTGAGGCGCAGACCTGGGTGAACGCGCGCGTACGGGTCTGCGTGTGCAGCAGGTCCGGCAGGCCGCCGACCCGGGCGATGCGGCGGTGGCCGAGCGCCATCAGGTAGCCGACCGCCTCGGTGATCGCACCGGCGTCGTCGGACCAGAGCTGGGCCAGCTTCCCCGTGTCGCCGGGGCCGCCGATCACCACCGCCGGTAGCTGGAGTTCGTTCAGCACCGGGATGCGGATGTCGTTCTCCCGCAGGTCGGTCACGAACACGCCGTCGACCCGGCGTTCGCCCCACCACCGGCGGTAGACCTCGGTCTCGGTCTGCGGGGTGGCCACCACCTGCAGCGTCAGCGCGTACGACCGGGCGGCCAGCTCCTGCTCGAAACCGCTGATCAGGCCCATGAAGAACGGCTCGATGCTCAGTATGCGGGCGGGCCGGCACAGGGTGAGGCCGACCGCGCGGGCGCTGGCCCCGGAGAGGGCGCGGGCCGCGCTGTTGGGGTTGAAGCCGATCTCCTGGGCGATGGCCACGATCCGCTGCCGGGTCGCGTCGGAGACGCCCGGTTGCCCGTTCAGCGCGTACGACACCGCCCCTTTGGACACGCCGGCCCGGCGCGCGATGTCGGCGATCGTCGGCCGCTTCACTCGGGTCGCCTCTCTCTTCCAGGAACATCGCCAGTGGAGCGCTCTCACGCTACCTCGCTCCACCATGCCCCTGGCGGGGGCTGGGAACTTGATCGGTTAAGTGTTGCAGACCACAACCGATCGCGTAACCCCACGGAAGCATAGTGGTGGTTTTAACCCGCTTTACGCGTGCTTACAGCGGTTGGTAACGGACGCAGACATCAATATGAAACACGCTCTTGACACCACGTGAGCCGCGTCATACGGTCGCGTCACTTATCCGGTTCAGTAAATTCTCACAGCACTTTCCCTGGGTGGAGGAGTAATGGAACGGTTCGCCAAGCGGGGCGTGGCGCTGATCGCCGCCGGCCTTGCCGGAAGCCTGGTTCTTGCGGGCTGCAGTGGCCAGGACCTGGAGGGCGGCAGCGACAAGGCCGCCGAAGGGCAGGTCACCCTGAAGGTCAACTTCTGGGGTGACATGGGTCTTGACAAGCTCAAGGCCGCGTACGAGAAGGACCACCCGAACGTCAAGATCGTGCTGAACTCGGGCGAGTACAACGCCCAGCACGAGGACCTGCAGAAGAAGCTGGTCGCCGGCAGCGGCGCGCCGGACATCTCCGCGGTCGACGAGGGCTTCATCGTCCAGTTCCGCGGACAGAGCGACAAGTTCGTCAACCTGCTCGACAAGGGTGCGGCGAGCTACGAGTCGAAGTACCTGCCGTGGAAGTGGCAGCAGTCGATGTCCACCGACAAGAAGACCCAGATCGGTCTCGGCACCGACGTCGGCGGCCTGGCCATGTGCTACCGCTCCGACCTGTTCAAGAAGGCCGGCCTGCCGACCGACCGCGAGTCGGTCTCGAAGCTCTGGGCGACCTGGGACGACTTCATCGCCACCGGCCAGAAGTACACCAAGGCCACCGGCAAGAAGTTCGTGGACTCCGGCACCAACATGTTCAACCCGGTGCTCGCGCAGCAGCCGCAGGGCTTCTACGACGAGTCCGAGCAGCTGCAGATGGAGGGCGGCCCCAAGGTCGCGTTCGACGTCGCCATGAAGACGATCGACGCCGGGCTCTCGGCCAACCTCGCCAGCTTCCAGCCCAACTGGGACCAGGGTTTCAAGAAGGACCAGTTCGCCGTGCTGGCCTGCCCGGCGTGGATGCTCGGCCACATCCAGGACACCGCGCCCGACCAGAAGGGCAAGTGGGACATCGCCACGATCCCCGGCGGCGGCGGTAACTGGGGCGGTTCCTGGTGGACCATCCCGAAGCAGGGCAAGAACGCCGACGAGGCCTACAAGTTCGTCGAGTGGATGGTCCAGCCGGCGCAGCAGATCGAGGTCTTCAAGACCGTCGGCAACCTGCCGTCGCAGCCCGCGCTCTACAAGGACCCCGCGGTGCTGGACTACAAGAAGGAGTTCATGAGCAACGCGCCCACCGGGCAGATCTTCGCGTCCACCGCGGAGGGCCTGAAGCCGCAGTACCTGGGCAAGAAGAACGGCCCGACCCGGGTCGCGGTGGAGAACGTGATCACCCGCGTCCAGCAGGGCTCGCTCAAGTCGAACGCGGCCTGGCCCGAGGCGGTCAAGGCGGCCCAGAAGGCAGCCACTTCTTAAAGCGAAACGACGGCGGGGCGGCCCGGGTGGCCGCCCCGCTGCTCCCTGGAAGGAGTGGCCGTGTCCCTCACCCGTAGCGCGCCGCCGACCGCGAATCCCGAACCGGCGCACCGCCGCGCCGCCGAGTCCGCGCCCAAGCAACGCAACTGGCTCCACCGCTTCGACAACAAGCGCGTCCCGTACCTGTTGATCTCGCCGTTCTTCCTGCTCTTCGCGATCTTCGGGCTGTTCCCGATCGTCTTCAACGGCATCGTCGCGCTGCGCAACTGGCGCCTCGACGACCCGACCCTGACCGGCTGGGCCGGCCTGGCCAACTTCGAGAAGCTCATCCACGACGAGGCCTTCTGGAACGCGCTGGGCAACACGTTCGGCATCTTCATCCTGGCCACCGTGCCGCAGCTGCTGATCGCGCTGATGGTGGCCAACCTGCTCAACCGCAAGCTGCGCGGCAACACCTGGTGGCGGGTCGGCGTGCTGCTGCCGTACGTGACCCCGGTGGCCGCGTCGACGCTGGTCTTCGCCGTGTTCTTCTCCCGTGACAACGGCATGGCCAACTGGCTGCTGTCGCTCGTCGGCTTCGGCCAGGACACGCCGCTGGACTGGCGGGCGTACAAGTGGAGCTCCTGGATCGCCATCGCCACGATGGTCAACTGGAAGTGGATCGGTTACAACGCCCTGCTGTACCTGTCGGCGATGCAGTCCATCCCGAAGGACGTCTACGAGGCGGCGGCCGTCGACGGCGCCGGGCCGTGGCGGCAGTTGTGGCGCATCACCGTGCCGATGATCCAGCCGGTGCTGATCTTCACGGTGGTCCTGTCGACCATCGGCGGCCTGCAGCTCTTCAACGAGCCGATGCTCTTCGAGGAGAACCCCGCGGCCGCGTCCGGCGGCTCGAACGGGCAGTGGCAGACCATCGCCCAGCTGATCTACAAGGTCGGCTGGAAGGACCTCAACCTCGGATACGCGGCCGCCATGTCGTGGGCGCTGTTCGTGATCATCCTCATCGTCGCCGCCCTGAACGCCCTGGCGACGAACCGCCTCGGAGGAGGACGCCGATGACCGCCACCGCACCGCGGTTGAAGCCACGCCGCCGGGCCGAGATCGGCCGCGCACCGCAGGACACCGGCGGGAACTGGCGCACCTACATCGCCCTGGTGGCGGTGCTGGCGCTGTCGGCGTTCCCGCTGTACTGGATGTTCGTCATCGCCACCAGCACCGACGAGGCGGTCGCGCAGATCCCGCCGTCGGTGGTCCCCGGCGGGGAGTTCGTCAACAACCTGCGCGAGGTCTTCACCCTGCAGCAGGTGTACTTCGCCGCCTCGCTGATCAACAGCTTCATCGTCGCCTTCGTGGTGACGGCCTCCACGCTGTTCTTCTGCTCGCTGGCCGGCTTCGCGTTCGCCAAGCTGCGGTTCCCGGGCCGGGACAGGCTCATGATCGTGGTGATCCTGACCCTGACCGTGCCCAACCAGCTCGGCATCGTGGCGCTGTACATCCTGATGGGCAAGCTGGGCTGGAACGGGACCCTGCTGTCGGTCATCGCGCCGTTCCTGGTCAGCGCGTTCGGCGTGTTCTACATGCGGCAGTTCATCATGCACGCGGTGCCGGACGAGCTGATCGAGTCGGCGCGCATGGACGGCGCGCTGACCATGCGGGTGTACTGGAGCATCGTGCTGCCGGCCATCCGGCCCGCGCTGGCCGTGCTCGGCCTGCTGACCTTCGTGGCCACCTGGAACGAGTTCCAGTGGCCGCTGATCCAGCTCAACGGCACCGAGTTCCCCACCTCGATGGTGGCCCTGTCCGACCTGGCCAGCGGTAACTACGTCATCTACCGCCGGGTGCTCGCGGGCGCGTTCGCGGCCACGGTTCCGCTGCTCGTGCTGCTGGTACTGGGTGGGCGGCAGATCGTGCGAGGGATCATGGAAGGCGCCGTCAAGTCCTGACCACAGGACGTATAAGGAGAAGCGTGACCTCGTACCGACCTCTGCACGAGGGTTGGGCGCTCAGCGGCGGCGACGTGGACAGCGTCGCCGCCACCGTGCCCGGCTGTGTGCACACCGACCTGCTCGCCGCGGGCCTGATCGACGACCCGTACCTGGACGAGAACGAGAAGAAGCTCGCCTGGATCGGGCGCACCGACTGGGTCTACGACACCGTGTTCCAGCACGAGCCCGGCCCCGGCCGCACGGACCTGGTCTGTGCCGGGCTCGACACCGTCGCCACCGTCGTGCTCAACGGCGTCGAGCTGGGCCGCACCGCCAACCAGCACCGCGGCTACCGCTTCGACGTCCGGGACGCGCTGCGTGACGGTGAGAACCAACTGCGGATCCACTTCACCTCGGCGTACAGCTATGCCGAGGCGCAGCGGGACCGGCTCGGCGACCGGCCCAACGCCTATCCCGAGCCGTTCAACTTCATCCGCAAGACGGCCTGCAACTTCGGCTGGGACTGGGGTCCGACGCTGGTCACCGCCGGCATCTGGCAGGAGATCGGCCTGCAGAGCTGGTCGCTGGCCCGGCTGGCCGAGGTCCGCCCGCAGGTCACCATGGCCGGCGGGGTGGGCACGGTCGAGGTGCGGGTGCGCCTCGAACGGGAGACCCCGGGACCGGTCACGCTCACCGCGACCGTCGCCGGCGAGCGCGTGGAGACCACGACCGAGGGCGACGAGGCCGTCCTCTCGCTCACCGTGCGCGATCCCGAGCTCTGGTGGCCCATCGGGTACGGGGACCAGCCGCGTTACGACCTCGAGGTGACCGCGTCGGGGCCGGACGGCGACCTGGACAACTGCTCCCGCAAGGTCGGCTTCCGTGACGTGCGTATCGACACCGCACCGGACGCCGACGGCAGCGCGTTCACCCTGATCGTCAACGACGTCCCCGTTTTCGTACGCGGCGTCAACTGGATCCCCGACGACGTCTTCGCCAACCGGGTCACCCGCGAGCGCCTCGCCGCCCGCTTCACCCAGGCGATCGACGCGAACGTCAACTACCTGCGGATCTGGGGCGGCGGCCGGTACGAGTCCGAGGACTTCTACGACCTCGCCGACGAGCTCGGGCTGATGGTGGGGCAGGACTTCCTGTTCGCCTGCGCGGCGTACCCGGAGGAGGAGCCCTTCGCCTCGGAGCTGGCGGCGGAGGCCCGCGAGCAGGTGGTGCGGCTGGCGTCGCATCCCAGCCTGATGATGTGGACCGGTAACAACGAGAACATCTGGGGCCACGAGGACTGGGACTGGAAGCCGGCGCTGGGCGACAAGACGTGGGGCGCGGGCTACTACTTCGACGTGCTCCCGGGCATCGTCGCCGCCGAGGACCCGAGCCGGCCGTACTGGCCGGGCAGCCCGTACTCGGGCCGCGACGACAAACACCCCAACGATCCCGCGTACGGCACCATGCACATCTGGGACGTGTGGAACACCGACGACTACACCAAGTACCGCGAATACCGGCCGCGGTTCGTCGCCGAGTTCGGTTACCAGGCACCCCCGGCGTACGCGACCCTGCGCCGGGCCATCGCCGACGAGCCGCTGACCCACGACTCGCCGGGCATGCAGGCGCACCAGAAGGCGGCGGACGGCGACGCCAAACTGCAGCGCGGTCTCGACGCCCACCTGCCGGCGCCCCGCGACTTCGACGACTGGCACTACCTGACCCAGCTGAACCAGGCCCGGGCACTGTCGCTGGGGATCGAGCACTTCCGGTCGTTGCGCCCGCACTGCATGGGCACGATCATGTGGCAGCTCAACGACTGCTGGCCGGTCACCTCCTGGGCGGCCGTGGACGGCGACGGCCGCAAGAAGCCCCTCTGGTACGCCCTGCGCCGCTCCTTCGCCCCGCGACTGCTGACCGTGCAGCCCCGCGACGGCGGTCCGGCCCTGGTGGCGGTCAACGACTCGGTCGAGCCGTGGACGGTGTCGGCGGTCGTCTCCCGCCGTACCCTCGATGGGCTCGTGCTGGCCGAGGTGACGCTCGACGTGACCGTCGCACCCGGCGCGGCCACGACGCTGCCGTTGCCCGCGGAGGTCGGCGCAGCCGCCGACACCAGGGGTGAGGTGCTGGTCGCCGTGGCCGAGGAGCACCGGGCCTGGTGGTTCTTCGCCGAGGACAAGGACATCGCCTGGCCGCCGGCGAAGTTCGACGCCGTTTTCGAGGCGGTGGGCCCGGATGCGCGAGTCAAGATCACCGCGCATCACATCCTGCGGGACCTGACCCTGTCGCCGGATCGCCTCGACCCGGCGGCCGAGGTCGACGAGGCGGGCGTGACGTTGCTGCCGGGCGAGTCGGCGACGTTCATCATCCGCGGCGGGGCTGGGCTGGAACCGACGGCCCTGTCCACCCGCCCGGTGCTGCGCTGCGTCAACGACCTGGTCTGATCGCCGGCGCCGCCGCGCCCAGCCTCGGAAACACCGGGCGCGGCGGCCCGTCGCAGCGCAGTTGTCCGGCCAGCCGATCGGCGCCGGAGGGCAGGAACGGCCGTAGCTCGCGGGCCAGCAGGTGGCAGCGGCCGAGCACCTCGGCCAGCACCGGCCCGGGATCGGCCAGCTTCCAGGGCTGCGTGGCCTCGATGAGCCGGTTGCCGCGGTCGACCTCGGCCCACAGCGCACCGGTGGCCGCCCGGAAGTCACCGGCGCGCAGTGCGGCATCAACGCGCCCGGGCAGTCCTGATTCCACGGCGGCCGGCCGGATCCGCCCGTGCCGGCGAGCCAGGGTCAGCGTCCGGTTGACCAGATTGCCGAGGCCGTTGGCGAGATCCCGATCAGCCCGCGCGACCAACCGCTCGACGGTGAAGTCCGTGTCCCCGACCGGCGCGACCTCCCTGAGCAGCCACCAGCGCACCGCGTCCACACCGAAGCGACCGACCAGCGCGACCGGATCCACGGCGTTGCCGGCGCTCTTGGCCAGCTTCGCGCCGTCCACGGTCAGGTAGTCGTGCACCAGGATCGTGGTCGGTAAAGGCAATCCGGCGGAGAGCAGCAACGCCAGCCAGTACACGGCATGGAAGCGCACGATGCCCTTGCCGATGACGTGGACGCGTTCATCCGAGCCGAGCCACCACGTGCGCAGCTCATCCCCATCACCGAGAGCCGTGACGTAGTTCGCCAGCGCGTCCCACCAGACGTAGACGGTCTGGCCGGGATCGTCCGGCACCGGAATGCCCCAGCCATCGGCGCGTGCGGCGGGACGCGAGACGCTGATGTCGCGCAGCCCGGCCCGGACGAACGCCAACGCCTCGTTACGCCGGGCCGCGGGCTCGACGCGCACCTGCCCGGACTCCAGCAACTCCAGGATCTGCCCCTGATAGCGGGACAACCGGAAGAACCAGTTCGTCTCCTCGACCCGTTCCGGGACGGCCGGATGCTCCGCACAGCCGGTGTCGTCCAAGAACTGCTCGCAGCCGCCACAGTAGAGACCGGTGTAGCTGTGCCGGTAGAAGTCGGCCGCGGACCGTCGCCACAGCGCGGCCACGCCGGGCGCATGCCGTGGGTCGGACCCGGTCCGGATGAAGTCGTCGAACGACAACTCCAGCGGCTCCCGCAGGGCGGCGAACCGGTCGGCGTTGGCGCGGACGAACCCGCCGACCTCAACCCCGGCAGCCCGGGCGGCGGCGACATTCTTGAGCGCGTTGTCGTCGGTCCCGGTGAGGAACCGGACGCGCTCACCGCGCTGCCGGCGATGCCGGGCCAGCACATCGGCCTGCACCAGCTCAAGCGCGTGCCCGAGATGCGGCGGCGCATTCACGTACGGGATCGCGGTGGTGATGTAGAACGTCATGTTCCCTCTTCCGCCCCGCCCCGAGCATGCAGTCCCCGCCGGAGGCGAGGACTTGTCCGGTGCTGACTACCGCACGCCGAACGGCCCCGCGAGGGGGCACATCATCGACGGACGAGGCAGCTGCATGAATTCATGCTGGCAGCGCGGCGCGCCCGCGGCCAACGGATTACCGGCGATCAGCGCGGCGTCGTGGGACTCAGGGCCACCGATCCCTCACAGTGCGCATCGTGACGGAGGTGGTGATCGGGCGACAACCCATGTGATTCCGGTCATCGCCCGTGATCGCTATTCCCTTCCGTCGTTGGTTGGGCCAAGGTGGTCGTCGCATCATCGAAGCGACGGAGGATTCAGGTGGATCGGCTCTGGAGCCGGATCGGCATCCGGGTGGGCTCGGTGGGTCTGCTCGTGGGCGGCCTCGTCGGCGGTGTGTACCTCGGTGAGCATCAGACCGACCAGCTCGCCGGCGCTCAGGCCGGGCTCGTCGTGCAGGCCGACGCCGCGGATCTGCGGCTGCTCAAGGAGCGGCACGGTGAGCACGCGGCGGCCCGGGCGCAGCGGCGGCAGGCCGAGGAGGAGGCCGCGGCCAAGGCCGGCACGGCGGCCAAGGCTGCTGCCGGCAAGGCGCGCATGCTGGACCGCCGGGCCATCGAGAAGAAGGCCGACGAGAAGCGCCGGGCCGAGGCCAAGAAGAACGGAACCGTGGGCTTCGACGGGCCGATCCCCTCGTCGTGCAACGAGTTCAAGGGCAACCGGGCCATCGGATGCGCGTTGATGATCGACGCCGGCTTCCCGGTCAGCCAGTTCGGCTGCCTCAACAAGCTGTGGAACAAGGAGAGCGGCTGGAACCACCGGGCGAAGAATCCCAGCTCCGGTGCGTACGGCATCCCGCAGGCCTACCCGGGCAACAAGATGAGCTCGGCCGGCGCGGACTGGCAGAACAATCCGGCGACGCAGATCAAGTGGGGTCTCGGCTACATCAAGGGCCGATACAAGACGCCGTGCGGGGCCTGGTCCCGCTCCGAGAGCACCGGGTCCTACTGATGGGCTACACCGGCCGGATCGTGGTCGCGCGATCGGAAAAGCCGCTCGCTGACGCCGACGTGCTCAACGAGTCGTCCTACGCGGGCGGGTGGCGCGCCGCGCAGCTGGACGGCGACCTGCGCAACGCCCTGCAAATGCTCGTGGCGCAGACCGGAGCACCGGCGATCACGGCCTTCATCCTCGACAGCGACGTGGCCGATGTCGAAGCGGCGACGCCGGCCGGCGGCTACTGGCACGTTTACCTGCATCCGAAGAAGGCCGCCGAATACGGCGCTCCCGAGCTCGGGCAGACACCGGCCGAGGTGACGGAGCAGGCGCTGGCCTGGGCCGCCGAGGCCGGTCTCACGGCGGACGGCGAGGCGGTGCGGACGGCTCTGGACGCCGCGAACGTCTTCGCCGAGGAAACCTTCTACGAACTGCTCGCGGCTCTCGGTGTCAAACCGGCTCAGTCGGAATGATCGACCGGTACACGGCGGCGGTGTTCGCGGCGCCGGACCGGCTGTTCCAAGTCATGCGCACGTCGCGGACGCGCACGCAGCTCTGGCTGCAGGCCGATGCGTCGCCGTCCGCGGGCATCCCGCTGCGCATCGAAGTGCACTTCGACTCGGTGCAGTACGTCTGCCTGCCGTTCGTCATCCGCGGGCTCACGCTGCGAGCAGCGACGGCCGCCGAGCGGGAACGCCTCGGCGCGGCGCACGGGCTGGAGCTCGCCGGCGACGCAGGCGTGTATCTGTTGTCCGAGCAACAAGACTGGTTCGTGGTCTCAGGCGCACCGAAGTGGGCCGAGGCCCGGCTGGCCTACAACGACGGGCCGGTCTTCTGGGACTACGCCGGTGACGAGGATGTCGTCGCCTCGATCGGCA
>NZ_JBEZGQ010000021.1:0-23170 GCF_040650095.1 Actinoplanes sp. NPDC048791
TCACCGGACCGGGTGGCCGTGGTCGCCGCCCTGCAGCAGCTGCCGGCCGCCCAGCGCCAGGCGGTGGCCCTGCATTACCTGCTCGACATGTCGGTGAACGACATCGTGCTGCACACCGGCGCCCCCGCCGGCACCGTCAAAGCCCGGTTGTCCCGGGCCCGCACCGCGCTCGCCGGCCTGCTCGGCGACCACCCGCAGGAGGTCAGTGATGTCGCGTCCGGTTCGTGAACGTCTGGTGGAGTTGTCGGCCGATGTCGACCAGGTGCGGCTGGCTCCGGCGGCCGCCGTCCGGGCGCGGGGCCGCAGCCGGGCCCGCCGCCGCCGGGTCGGCACAGCGGCGGCACTCGCCACGGTGGTCGTGGCCGGCGGGTTCGGCCTGAGCTC
The DNA here is from genome assembly GCF_040650095.1 of Actinoplanes sp. NPDC048791. Classification (NCBI taxonomy): domain Bacteria; kingdom Bacillati; phylum Actinomycetota; class Actinomycetes; order Micromonosporales; family Micromonosporaceae; genus Actinoplanes; species Actinoplanes sp. NPDC048791. Next base: position 385 of record NZ_JBEZGQ010000021.1, read on the forward strand.
GGTCGCCGGTGGTGACCCGAGCCCGGTCGCCACACTGCCCGCCGGCCCGTCGTCCCGTTGCGCGTTCCCCGTCGACCTCAAGCTGCCCGACAACCCCGGCGACGTGGTCATCAAGGTCGTCGGCCGCTCCGACCTGGTCGGTGCGACGGCCATCGAGCTCGGGCATCGCGGCTTCGTCGCGAGCGAGCTGCGGTCGTTCGATCCGGACGCCGACAACGCGGGACCCGTGGCGGTGCTCCGGTACGGGCCCCAGGCGGTCGGCGCCGCCACCGTGGTGCGAGCACTGGTGAGCGGCGACGTCGCCATGAAGTTCCTGCCCGACCGCGGCGACCGGACCATCGACCTGGCGCTCGGCACCGGCTTCCGCCGGCTGGCCACCACGACCGAGGTGAACATGGCCCTGGTCGAGCTCGGCGAACCGACCCGCCCGCCCGGCTGTTAACCCGGCACGATCCGCCAGCGCTGGTTCGCCCCGCCCAGGTCCGCCCACTGGGTGACGGCCGCACCGTCGGCCGTGGACTGCCCGGAGACCTCCAGGACCTTGCCGCTGTGCCGGGCGACCAGCGCGAACGTTCCCGATCCGGACCAGGCGAGCCGCCACTGCTGGTTGGTCCCGCCGAGGTAGTCCCACTGGGTCACCCGGGCGCCGTCGGTGGTGGCCGCGCCGCTGACGTCGGCGCACTTGCCGGTCAGGTTGCTCACGATCCGGAAGTGGCCGCCGCCCACGTCCTCGAACTTCCAGACGTGGTCGGCGGTGCCGGTCGGCGGCCACTGGGTGAGCTGGGCGCCGTTGGCGGTGGACATGTCCTGGATCGCCAGCACCTTGCCGGTGTGGGTCACCTGGAGCTTGACCGTGCCGTCCGGGATCAGCTGCCAGTTGTGGTCGGCGGTGCCGGTGTCGGCGTACTGCACGACGTTGGCGGAGTCGGCGGTGGACATGCCGGCCACGCCGAGCACCTTGCCGGAGTTCTTGTTCCGGATCCGCAAGCGGCCGTCGCCGTTGTCGACGAGTTGCCACAGGTGGTCGGCGGTGCCGTTGTCGTCGTACTGCACCACCTGCGCCGAGTCCGCTGTGGACATCCGGTCGACGCCCAGCACCTTGCCCGAGTTCACGCAGCGGATCCGGACGTGGCCGTCGCCGTTGTCGACCAGCTGCCACAGGTGGTCGGGGGTGCCGCTGTCCGCGAACTGCACCACCCGCGCGCTGTCGGCCTGGGACATCTGGTCGACGCCGAGGACCTTGCCGCTGTGCTGGTTGCGGATCCGGAAGGCGACGCCGGGCGGGACCCACGGCCGGCCGGCGCCGATCGTCGGGAACGAGGTGATGCGCAGGCGGGCGGCCCCCATCGGGATCAGCGTGATGGTCTCGACCGGCTCCGCGGATGGCGTCGGGCTGTCCTGCAAGGGTGTGACGATCTCGTCGCTGTCGGCCGTCCACGCGGGGATCTTGCGGGCCGGCGTGGTGATCCTGATCGGCGCGGTGGCCGGGGTGAACGGATCGGCCACGTTGCCCAGGCCGGTCGTGACGGCGAAGGACGTCGCACCGTCGAGCCCGTAGTTCCACGGTGAGCCGGGCCGGACCTCGCTGGTCGGCCAGGTCTCCGTGCCGCCCGTGCGGGTCCACTGCTCGGTGACGGCCAGCGAGAAGGTCAGTGCGCCGAAGTCGACCGAGACGCTGTCCTGCATGGCGGTCCAGGTGCGGACCCGGGTCCGCATGGGCAGGCGCAGCACGACCCGGTCGCCGTTCTGCCAGGTCCGGCTGATCTTCGCGTACGTCGGACCGGCGGCGACGACCGCGGCAGCGCCGTTGACGGTGAGCGTGGGGTCGGTGCACCAGCCGGGAACCCGCACGTACAAGGGGAACGCGACACTGGCCGGGGTGCTGACCGTGTACGTGATGGTGTCGCCGAACGGGTAGGCCGTGTCGGCGACGATCGTCACCGCCGTACCCCCGGCGACCGCGGCGGTGACCCGCGACGGGCCGTGCAGGTTGGCCACCAGCCCGGCGTCCGGGGTGGCCGCCCACATCTCCTCGACGTAGTACGGCCAGCCCATGCCGTAGTTGTGCGGGCAGCACCGGTAGTTGTCGATGCCCAGCATGTACGCCTGCATCGGGAAGCCGTTCTGGAACTGGCCCTGGCTGCCGGTCCGATCGCGCAGCGCGATGCTGTTGGCACTGGTGATGTAGTGGATGCCGCGCTGCTTCGGGTCCAGCGCCGCGGGCAGCGAGTTGAACGCCAGGTCCTCGACCCGGTCGAACCAGACCGGGTCGCCGGTGATCCGGCCGAGCATCTCGTGCCCGGCCATGAACTCGACGATGCCGCAGGTCTCGAAGCCCTGCCGGGGGTCGCCGAAGCCGGGCCGGGCGTTCTCGTCACCGGCGAACCCGCCGCCGGGGAACTGCCCGTAGCTCTTCATGATCAGGTCGTAGTCGGCATAGCTGGCCTGCCGGTGCACGGCGTCGCCGGACAGCACCGAGTAGACGGCCGGCTCGCGGAAACCCTGGGCCAGGTTGACGTTGTGCAGCGACGGCAGGTTGTTCAGATAGTTCGCGGAGTTCGCGTGGATCTTGCGGGCCAGGTCGAGCAGGAACGCGTCGCCGGTGCGGTTGTAGGTCCAGAACACCACCTCGAGCGTGTCGGCCCACCGGTAGCTGCCCCAGCTCTGTGAGAAGACGCTGGTCGGGCAGCCGTTGACGTAGCGCAGGAAGCGGGTCAGGAACGGCACGACCCGGGCGTCGCCGGTGAATTCACCGAAGGTGCGGATCGCGTGCAGCATCGGCATGTGGGGCCACAGGTCCGGGCCGTTGTCCAGGCTGGTCCGCAGCCGGGTGGGGCCGAAGTAGCCGTCCGCCGCCTGGGTGGCCAGCACGCCGTCGATCCAGCGTTTCGTCTCCGTGATGACCCGGGTGTCGCCGGTGACGTAGCCCAGGCTGCTGAAGCCCTTGAGCCAGTACGGCACCTCCTCCCAGCCGCCCAGCTCCGGACGGATCCAGCCGGTCTCGTCGTACCGCAGGAAGTGCGAGACCTCGGGCAGCCGGCCGTTGAGGCCGTCGAGCTGGTGGGCGAGCTGGGTGGCGAGCCACCCGCCGGCCCGGGTCCGGCCGGGCGTCAGCCGCAGGAAGGCGTCGGGGCGCAGCGGCGAGCGGTTGACAACGTAGCCGGGCGCGGCCGCCCGGGCGGCCGCTGCCGTGCCGAGCTCGGTGGCCGCCGCGACGGCGGGCACAGCGAGGGTTCCGGCCAGGAAGGTACGACGGTCCACAGCAGCCTCCGGGTGGGCCAGGGCGTGCAGTCATGGTGGATTATGTGCGATTTCTTGCGTTACGTGATCGTAAAACATTGATTCACGCAAGTAAATAGATCGGCCGTGCTCGATGGAAAGTTTGTTAACGACAGCCGGTGGTGGCGTCCACCCGGGCCCGGCCCTCGCTGTCGCTGACCACCACCGACACGTTTCCGGCCCGGTACGCCCACGCGTGCGGGTCGGACTGCACCACCACCGCCCCGGCGACGACGCCCTGCAGAGCCCGCCCGACATCGGCGGGTGCGGACAGCTCGTCGGCGGTGACCGTACGGGCGACGCCGCCGCTCGGGCAGCTCACCTCACTGCTCGTGGCCTTCGCTGCCGTCGCGCCCAACGCCCGCAGCGCGGCAGTGAACGCCGGCGGCACTTCGGTGGCCACCACGGGGGCCGGATCGAGATCCACGCCGTCCGCCAGCGGCCGGCATCCCGTCGAAACCAGCAGCGTGAAGGCGGAGGCATCGGCGTCGGCAGTGGTGTCGACCCCCACGAACTCACCGGCGTCAGCCCGCAGGCCGTAGCGGGTGCGGGCCTCGTTGTGCCGGGCCGTGGCCGCGTACCCGGCCGGCAACGCCCGGGCGATCGCCTGCAGCACACCGGGCACCTGCCCCGGCTGGACGCGGACGGTGATCTCCCGGCTGGCCTCGACACCCTCGCGCACCGGCGTAAGGGCGCAGTCCCGGTCGAAACTCAGCTCGCCCAGTGTCACCACCCGGTCGGCGGCGTCGGCCGCGGCCAGCGTCACCCCGGTGGCCCGCTGCAACACCGGCAGGGCCGCGGCGATGTCCCGCTGCTCCGGCACGGTCGGCGGATCATTGCGTACGGACCAGACGGCGAAGCCGGTCAGCACCACCGCCCAGGCCACCACCACCCCGGTCAGCCACCAGCGCCGCCGGGGCCGCCGGGCAGCGGGCGGCGGGGCGACAGGGTGGTACCCGGGGGCGGTCACGGCAGCCATGCTCGCACGACGAAGGGCGGGACCCGGTGCGGGTCCCGCCCTTCGTGAACAGAGCGTGGGTCAGGAGCTGACGCTGAGGCCGACCTCGTTGACGCCGCGGGTCGCGTCCACGGCCAGGTCGCCGTTGCCGTGCCGGGACAGGGCGCGGAGCGTCCAGGAGCCGGGCGCGGCGAAGAAGCGGAAAACGCCCTGCGGGGACGTGACCACCTCCGCGGTGAACTCGCCGGTGGAGTCGAGCAGGCGGACGTACGCGCCGCCCACCGCCTCACCCTCGGCGTTGCTCACGACGCCCGTGATGACGGTTTCCTTCTGCAGATCGACACTGGCCGGGATGGGAGCCGACTGGTCGGGCGCGGCGCAACCGTCCGCGATGTTCGCCGGAGTCGTCATGGTCACGCCTCTCCCGGCTCGTCGCCGAGCGCGATCGGCACGCCGATGAGCGAGCCGTACTCGGTCCAGGAACCGTCGTAGTTCTTCACGTTCTGCTGGCCGAGCAGCTCCTTGAGCACGAACCAGGTGTGCGAGGAACGCTCGCCGATGCGGCAGTAGGCGATGGTGTCCTTGCTGCCGTCCAGGCCGGCCTCGCCGTAGATCTTGGCCAGCTCCTCGTCGGACTTGAAGGTGCCGTCCTCGTTGGCCGCCTTGCTCCACGGCACGCTGATCGCGGTCGGGATGTGGCCGCCGCGCTGCGACTGCTCCTGCGGCAGGTGCGCCGGGGCCAGCAGCCGGCCCGCGAACTCGTCGGGGCTGCGCACGTCGACCAGGTTCTTCACGCCGATGGCCTGCACGACCTCGTCGCGGAAGGCGCGGATCGACAGGTCCGGGGCGGACGCCTGGTACTGCGTCTCGGCCCGGTTCGGGACGTCCTTGCTGTACGGGCGGGCGTCGAGCTCCCACTTCTTGCGGCCACCGTCGAGCAGCTTGACGTCGCCGTGCCCGTAGAGCTTGAAATACCAGTACGCGTAGGCCGCGAACCAGTTGTTGTTGCCGCCGTAGAGGATCACGGTGTCGTCGTTGGCGATGCCCTTGCCCGACAGCAGCTTGGAGAACTGCTCCTGGTTGACGAAGTCCCGGCGTACCGGGTCCTGCAGGTCGGTCTTCCAGTCGATCTTCACGGCGCCGGGGATGTGGCCGCCGTCGTAGGCGGTGGTGTCCTCGTCGACCTCGACGAAGACGACGCCCTGCGTGTCGAGGCTCTTCTCGGCCCAGTCGGCAGAGACGAGTGCGGTGTCGCGACTCATCGGAGTACTCCCTTGGTCAGGTGAGATGGGGGTGAGTCGGCGCGCGGAGATTCGGTCGCACCCCGCGCGGGACCCTTGCGGTACGGATCACGTTGGGTTGGGTGCGACGGCGCCACTGCCGGGCGGGGAGAATCAGATGAAGATCAGATCCTGCGCAGCGTGAATGGCCCCGTCAGATGACAGGGCGACACAGGCAGGCGGCCACGCGGCACAGGTCGACCGCGCGCCTTTTGGTGAGCAGAGGGCTCATGAACGCGACCTTACCAGCGGGTCCACGGCTCGGAACACCGTCGACCACCATCCGGGATTGAGGCAGGGGTCACAGACCGCCCGAGCTCAGGGACACGTTGCTGGCTCCGGTGGTCACGTACAGGCCGTCGGCGCGCGGCTCGACCTTCTGCACCTTCAGGCCCAGCGGCAGGGCCGGCACCTTGAGATCGAAGGCCAGCTGCTTCACGTAGTTGTCGACCAGGGTGCGGACCAGCGGGATGTTCGGCAGGCCCTCCGCGGTCACGTCGGCGAACGTGACACTGACGACGCCGTCCTTGACCGCCAGGTTCGCCGTACCGGTGGTGTTGAAGGTCTGGCCCAGCGCCTCGAACGGCGCCGCCCCGATCAGCTTGCCGTCCCGCTCGCTGAGCTTGAGACCCTTCTGGCCGATCAGGTCGGCCAGGTCGGGATAGCTCAGCGTGCCGACGCCGGTGACCGTGGCGGCCACGATGTCGCCGTTGCCGGTGCGCACGGTGTCCAGCGGCGCGTTCACGTCCTTGGCCCGGATGTCGAGCCGGTCCATCTTGATGTTCTTGCCGTTGCCGGCCGGCCCGGAGAAGTTGTTCAGCAGGATCTTGATCTCCTGGTACTTCCCGGCCAGGACCTGGGTCAGGAACGGCACACCCTCGATGGTCACGTCCGGCTTCTCGGCCGTGGCCTTCTGCTCGGTGAGCTGCTGGGCGACCCGGTCGCCGATCTCGCGCTCGGCGTAGGAGGCGCCGAACCGGTCGGCCACGACCAGCGCCCCCAGGATGATGAGCAGCAGCACCACGAAGGTGATCAGCAGACGCCGACCCCAGCGCTTGCGCGGCCGTGCGGACCCGTACACCTCAGCCACTACGGCCTCCCGTTCACGTCAGGATGGGGCACGGTATATGCCCGGTGCGAGCTCTCCGGACACCCTCAACTGAGGAAGAAGGCCGTCAGGACGTACGCACCGGGCAGGGCCAGGGCGAACGCACCCAGCGGGCCCTGCATGTGCCGGGCCACCCAGAAGGTCGGTGTGTCACCGGCCATCCGGCGGCCCACCTCCGAATAGTTGACCGCGAGGTCCACCAGCATGGCCACGCCGGCGGCGACGAAGCCCAGCAGGGCGCCCTTGGCCGGCGTGAACGGCAGCACGAGCACGCTGCCCAGCGCGGCCGCCGCGAGAGTGCCCAGCATGGCCCCGGCGATGATGCCGCTGGCGCCGCGGGGCACCTGCGGCGCGATCCGCGGCCGCGGGAAGAAGGCGTCGACCAGGTGCGCGACCAGCACCGACACGGCCACCGCGGTCAAGCAGACCAGCACCGCCTGGGTGCCGACCGGCTTGCGGGTGAGCACGATCAGCTGCGCGAACGAGACCACGCCGACGACGATCAGCAGCGTGCCGCTCAACGCGTCGCGCACGTGCATGCGGTCGCCGGGACGGATGAACTGCCCGGCCACGGCCACCGCGTAGCCGGCCGCCGCGACCACGATCAGCGGAAGGATCCCGGCGGACTCGCGGTTGACCGCCAGATAGTCGGCCACCAGGGCGGCGGCCACGCAGACCCCGGCGACCGTGCCGACCGCGGGCGGCCGGATGGCCATGGTGAAGGCCAGGATGAAGAGCAGCTGCACCCCGAAGACCACGATCGCGTACGGCAGGCGCGCGTCCGGTCCGGAGGTCTGCGCCCCCAGGATCAGGCCCACGCCGAGCAGAGCCGCGAAGCCGGCGATCGCCACCGACAGCTGGCGGCGGACCGGGACCTCGGGGATCTCCTCCTCGATCTCCTCGGCGTCGTCCTCGTCCGGATCGCCGCCACGGGCGCCGATCCGGGAGGCGGGCTCGGGGGCGCCGGCGTAGAAGCCGGACGACGACCGGCCCGGCGCCGACCGGGCGATCTCCCGGGAGACGTCGTCGTCCCAGGAGTCGTTGTCGCGCGGCGCGGAGGGAAGCACGCCTGCGATCGTGCCAGACCCGGGCCCGATCGCGCTCATCGCGGCGGGGTCATCTCATCCGACACGAGCCGGCAACATGGACGCGCTCCCACGGAGCCGGCGTCGCAGGTCGGGTAAAAGGCTGGTTACGATCCGGCCGTTCGGCCACCTCCGGGGCGTAGTTCACATCACTTGGCGATCCGACCAGGGCTTTCCGCGTGCTGCATCGGTTAAGGTATTCGCAGCCCACCCGTCGGTGACGCCGGGACAAGTCCTACCGGTGGCGCAGCCCTGAGCTGCGCAGACCGGGTCACCCGAGCGGCCCCGTGCCGCGAGGATCGAGGTGAGTGTGGAAATCCTCCTGTTGGTGACGACACGTGCTGGTGAGCCCTCCGCCGTGCTTCCCGCCCTGGACCTGCTGCCCCACTCCGTGCGCACGGCGCCCCGCGACGTGCGCACTCTGGTGTCCGGGCCGAGCCCCGACGCCGTGCTCGTCGACGCCCGCTCGGAGCTCTCCGAGGCCCGTGCGACGTGCCGGATGCTGCACGCGACCGGCATCGGTGTCCCGCTGATGGCAGTGGTCACCGAGGCCGGCCTGATCGCCCTCAACGCCGACTGGGGTGTCGACGACGTCATCCTGGCCAGCGCGGGTCCCGCCGAGGTCGAGGCCCGGCTGCGCCTGGCGGTCGGCCGGCTGACCAACGCCACGGCCGGGGCCGGCGGCTCGATCCGGGCCGGCGAGCTCAACATCGACCCCGACACCTACGCCGCCAAGCTCAAGGGCCGCCCGCTCGACCTCACCTACAAGGAGTTCGAGCTGCTCAAGTTCCTGGCCCAGCACCCGGGCCGGGTCTTCACCCGCGACCAGCTGCTGCGCGAGGTCTGGGGCTACGACTACTTCGGTGGCACCCGGACGGTCGACGTGCACGTGCGGCGCCTGCGCGCCAAGCTCGGCTCGGAGTACGAGTCGATGATCGGCACCGTCCGCCAGGTGGGCTACAAGTTCGTGGTCCCACCGAGCGGCCGGCAGCTGCCCGACAACGAGCCCGTGTCCCTGCCCGTATGACCGAGGTCCACTCCCAGGACCGGCTCTCCCCCGCCGAGGCGGCTGACGTGCTCACGTTGGCCGCCGCGGCGGACGAGGCCGACGGCGTCCACCCCCTGTCGGAGGACGGTGTCCTCGGCCTGCGCGGCTCCGGCCGCACCCACCTGCTCGTGTACGCGGACGACACCCTGGCGGGCTACGCCTACCTGGACGGCACGTCCGGCGAGCTGGTGGTGCACCCGAAACACCGGCTCCGCGGCTATGGCACCGCCCTGCTGGCAGCGGCCGGTCCCGGCCCTCTCCAGTTCTGGGCGCACGGCGACGAGCAGGCCGCCCGCGCCTTCGCCGAGAAGGCCGGCTTCTCCCGCTCCCGCGTGCTCTGGCAGATGCGCCGGTCCCTGAGCGACCTGCCCGAGGTGCCACTGCCCGAGGGCGTCTCCGTACGGACCTTCGTGCCCGGCGCCGACGACGAGGCGTGGCTGGCCGTCAACTCCCGGGCTTTCGCCCACCACCCTGAGCAGGGCCGCTGGACGGCCGACGACCTGGGGCTGCGTTTCGGCGAGCCGTGGTTCGACCCGGCCGGTTTCCTGCTGGCGGTGGACCCGGCCGACGACCGGCTGCTCGGTTTCCACTGGACCAAGGTGCACCCGGCCGAGGGCGGCGAGCCCGCGATCGGTGAGATCTACGTGCTCGGCGTCGACCCGGGCGGTCACCGCCGCGGGCTGGGTGCCGCCCTCAGCGTGGCCGGCCTCCGGCATCTCGCCGGGCTGGGCCTGGCCGACGTGCTGCTCTATGTGGACGAGTCGAACACCGCCGCGGTCGCGCTCTACCGGCGGCTGGGCTTCGAGATCCACTCCACCGACGTGATGTACAGCCGCGACTGATCCCTGGCGGTCACGGGACGACCGTGACCGGCCAGCGGCCGCAGCGGACCAGCCGGACCGCGAGCGAGCCCGCGATCCGGTGACCCACGCTGCGTGACGAGCCGACTATCACGGCATCCGCGCGGACCTCGTCGGCCACCTCGCTGAGCACGGTGAGCGGATCACCCTGGCGGGCCTCCAGCCGGGCGTCGACTCCCCAGACCTGCGCCTGCCGGCTCAGCTCGGCCCGGAGCTGGGCCTCGATCTGGTCCTGGGTGTCCAGCTCGGCCCGGGTGGCCAGCCCGGTGGGGTCCGCCAGGGTGAGCAGGCCGCCCGGTGCACCGCGGGCATAGACGACCACGAGCCGGGTGTGCTGGCGCCGGGCCAGGCCGGCGGCGTACGCGGCCGCGCGTAGTGAGGTCTGCGAGCCGTCCACGCCGACGATGATGGCGTGCGGTCCGTCCGTGCCGAACTCGAAGCCGGACACCTCGTCACACGCCGCGAAGCTCGGGCAGAGTCGCGGCCGTGAGCCGGCGCGGGGTCTCGTCCGGCGTGACGAGCACGACGGTCGAGGCTGCCGCACGGGTCAGAGCCGCGGTGAAGCTGCCGTCCGCGAACTGGGCCGCCGGTCCGCGCGGCGAACGTCCCACCGCGACTGTCCGGGCCTGCACGTCCTCGGCGTGCGAGGCCAGGGCCCGGCCGGCCGCGGCGTGGTCACCGCCGGGCGACAACCGGCCGATCCCTGCCGTCCCTGACCGCGCAGCCGAAAGCCGACCCGCGACCGCCCCAGAGCAAGATTCGGTCACTCCCGGCGGATGAGGCGGGCAGGGCCGCGTTCCGGAAGCCTCCAGGTCATGAACCCCAGCGAGGAGGCCGGATGCTGACAGTCGGAGTCGCCGAAGAGTTTCTGCTGCTGGGGCCCGACGGCGCCGTGGTGCCGTCCGCGCCGTTCGTGGCCCGGCAGGCTCGGGACGAGGACCGGATCAGGCCCGGCTTCCTCGCGTACCAGTTGGTGACCGACACGGCCGGTTGCGGGAGCCTCGACGAGTTGCGCGGCGAGCTGTCCCGGCTTCGGCTGCAGGCCGCGGACGCCGCGCGCCGGGCGGGCGTGAGTCTCGTGTCGGTCGGCGCCCCGCCGTTCGCGGCCGGACCGCTCGGTGCGGTCACCGACGAGACGCGGTACCGGGAGCTGGCCGGCTGGTTCCCGGACGCCGTCGTGGCCGGTCGCGGCTGCACCTGCCAGGTACGGATCGAGGTGACGGACCGCGACCAGGCCGTCGACGTGCTGGCCCGGATCCGCCCGTGGCTGCCCGCCCTGCTCGCGTTGACGGTCAACTCACCGTTCGCCGACGGCTTGGACACCGGCTGGGCCAGCTACCGCTACCACCTGCAGCGGCACTGGCCGACCTTCCGGCCGCCGGGCGCCTGGGACGGAGCCGACCGCTACGACAGCATGGTGCGCTCTCTGATCCACTCGGGCGCAGCCCCGGACGAGTCGACGGTGTTCTTCCTGGCCCGGGTGCCCGCCGGCCAGCCCATTGTGGAAGTGCGGGTGGCCGACGCCTGTCTGACTGTCGAGGACTCGGTCATCTTCGCCGGGATAGTGCGGGCGCTGGTCCGGAGCCTGATCACGGACGCCCGGCGCAACCTCACCACGACGCCGGTGCCGACCAGTGTGGTCGACGCGCACCTGAACACTGCCGCGCACGGCGAGGTGCGCCTGCGCCCGGACCGGCTGACACCGACCATGCCGGCCGCGCACGAGGCGGTCGTCCGTCTCATGCGGAAGATCGGGCCGGCGCTGTCCGCCAACGGCGACGTGGACGACGTCTACCGGGGGTTCAAACGACTCCGGCAGCAGGGCACCGGCGCCGACCGGCAACGGCGCGCCCGGCGACGGCGAAAGAGCACCACGGACTTCGTCCAGTTCCTGGCCGGATCCACAGCAGCAGGAACGGCGGAAGGCTGAGGGCGCGCCCGACCACTAGGCTGGTCAGGTGCGGCGCTTACTTGCCTGGGTCACTGCCGGCGTGGTCATCGTCGCCGTCGCAGCCTGCAGTGATGACGCGGCCCCGCAGAAGGGCGTGACCGCGAGCCCCTCCCCCTCGGCAAGCATCGCCGCCCAGGGCAGGACCGTCGACGCCGCCGGTGACATTCTGCAGCTGAGTGTCGGGCCGCTGATCCGGTCCGGCGACTCCGTTGTGCTCACCGCCCAGACCCGGCTCGACCGGTCCGCGAGCGGCAGCGCCAGCATGGTCAGCCGGCACTTCTCCACCCTCCTGACCAACTCCTTCGACGCCGCCCGCCTCGTCGATGAGGCCGGACGCCGGGTCTACCTCGTCTCCGAAGGACTCGGCGGCAGCGGCTGCGTCTGCACCGGACTCGTCCGCTTCAAGGTCGGTGAGACCCGCCCCCTGCAAGCCGTCTTCCGAGGCGTTCCTGCCGACGTCCAGCGGCTGTCGGTCATGCTGCCCTACGCCGGCGTGTTCACTGACGTGCCCGTCACCGACGGCGTCGTGCCCGCGCCGCCCGCCGAGCAGACCAGAGCCGGGCAGGTGCAGGAGCCCCTCGACCCGGCGACGGCAGCTCCCGCGTTCACCGCCGCCCTGGAGTCGTACACCGAACGGCTCGACGTCGCGCTGCGGACGCGGCGGACCGCCGACCAGGTCGACATCAGCCTGGACACCGACGTGCTGTTCCGGCTGGACAGTGCCGAGCTCACCCCCGGCGCCGGCAAGTCCATCGCCGCCGCCGTCACCGACCTCAAGGCTGCCGGACCCGGCCCGCTCACAGTCACCGGCCACACCGACAGCACCGGCACCACCGCACACAATCAGGACCTCTCCCAGCGGCGGGCGCAGGCCGTGGCCAAGGCGCTTCGCGCGGCGCTGCCCGACCAGCAATGGCCCAAAACCGTCGCTGCCGAGGGTGAGAGCAAGCCGGCCGTGCCCAACGACTCCGATGCTCATCGGGCGCTCAACCGGCGAGTCGCCATCACCTACCGGGCCCGCGGGCCGGCCACCCCGGCCCCGGCCAGGGCCGTGCTGCCCAAGACCACCGGGAAGCAGGGCCGGGCCCCCGACGGTGTCGAGGTCGCGATGCCCCTCAACCGGGGCACGCTGCGCTTCGTGCCCGGCCCGGCCACCGTACGGGGACCGTTCCTGCTCGTCAGCCTCACGGCCCGCAACGTCGGCGACAACAAGGCCACCATCCTGAACTTCCTCGGCCAGGGCGTGTTCACCGTCCGGGACGAGTTCGACCCGTACGCCCGGTACGGCACCGCCGGTGTCCGCCTGCTCGCCGGGGACACCGCCGCCTACGTGCTCGACTACGAGTCCTCCCCCGGCTCCCACCGCTGCCTCTGCGACCGGATCCTCAACAAGGCCATCCCGCCGGGCAGTGAGCAGGTGCTCTCCCTGTGGTTCCCGGCCCCGCCCGCCGGCACGGGCACCGTCACCCTCGACGTGCCCGACCGGCTGCGGATCACCGGCATCCCGGTCGCCTGACCCGCCGGGCACGGGTCAGCGGGCGTACTTGGCCACGTACTGGTTCACCTGTTCCAGGTTGAACCGGCCGCTGTCCGCCGCGCGTTCCTCCCAGGCGAAGACGCACACCGTCGCGATGCCGTCGAAGCCGACTTCCGCCAGCGTGCGGAAGAACAGATCCCAGTCGACCTCGCCCTGGCCGATGTCCAGGTGCTGGTGCACCCGGACGGTCGAGCCCGGCGGGTTCACGATGTAGCGCAGGCCCGACGAGCCCCGATGGTCGAACGAGTCCGCGATGTGCACCTGGGTCAGCAGCGGCCCCGCGTGCCGCATCACCGCCGCCAGGTCGCCGCCCTGGTGGAAGGTGTGCGGCGCGCAGTAGAGGAACGTCACCAGCGGCGAGTTGATGCCCTTGACCAGGTTCACCCCGGCGATGCCGTCCTCCACGAAGTCGTCCGGGTGCGGCTCCAGCACCAGCCGGACACCCTCGCGTTCGAAGATCGGCAGGAGCTCCTCCAGGGAACGCCAGAACTGGGCCTCGCTCGCCGCCGCGGCCTCCGGACGGCCGTTGAACTCCGAGTTCATCACGTCCACGCCCAGGTCGACGGTGATCTCGATGGCTCGCTTCCAGTACCGCACCGCCGCCTGGCGTTCGTCCTCGTCCGGGCCCGACCACTTGTACAGCGGCAGCACCGACGCCACCGACACCTCGGCCGCGGCCAGTTCCCGCTTGAACGCGGCCACGTCCGCCGATGACGCCCGCGGGTGCAGGAAGAACGGCATGAAGTCGTCGCGGGGCGACAGTTCGATGTGGCGGTAGCCCAGGTCGGCGACGACCCGCGGCAGCTCCAGCAGGGGAACCCCACGCAACATGTACGGATCCAGCGCGATCTTCACGACAGCACCGCCTCGGTGGCGTAAAAAGCCGGACGAGGAGCCAGCACCACCGGTACGCGTTCCCCGGTGCGCAACGCCTCGACGCCCGCATCCGACACCACCGCCGCCGCGTAGCCGTCCCACGCGTTCGGGCCCACCGGGGCGCCCCCGCCGGCCAGCGAGTCGACCCACTCCTGGATCTCCACGTCGTACGCGCGCAGGAACCGCTCCCGCCAGTCGGCCGGCACCGGCGTCGACACCTGCCGCGCCGTCCGGACCGACACCGGGCTGAGTTCGCCCAGGGCCGCCGTACCGTCCTCACCCACGACCTCGCCGCGGATGTCGTAGCCGTACCGGATGTTCACCGAGATCTCCACGTCGACCAACGCGCCGCCCGCCATCTCCAGGATCAGGAACAGCGGGTCCTGCAGCGGGCCGCCGTTGCGGCTCTTGCGCGGGATCAGCACCCGGGCCGCGGTGATCTCCTCGCCGAACATCCAGCGGACCATGTCGATCTCGTGCACCGCGGTGTCGGTGATGGCGCTCTCCTTCTCGTAGAAGGAGGGCACGTCGGCGTTGCGGTGGGCGCAGTGCATCATCAGCGGCGCACCGATCTCACCGCTGTCGACCACCTGCTTGAGGGCCCGGTACGCCGCGTCGTACCGGCGCATGTAGCCGACCTGCACCAGCCGGCGGCCGGCCGCCACCTCGGCCTGCACGATCCGCAGGCAGGCCCCCTGGGTCGTGGCCAGGGGCTTCTCGCAGAAGACCGGCTTGCCGGCGGCGATCGACGCGAGCACGTACTGCTCGTGGGTGGGTCCCCACGAGCAGACGACGACCGCGTCGACCGCCGGGTCGGCGATCAGCTCCTCACCGGTGGTGTGCACGGTGGCCGAGGGCAGCCCCTCGGCCACCTTCTTGGCCGTGTCCACGTCGACGTCGGTGACGCCGGTGACCGTCACACCGGCCAGCACCGTGGTCATCCGCCGGATGTGATCGCGGCCGATCATCCCGGTGCCGATGACCCCGACCCGCAACATGCCGCTCATCGGCCGAGCTCGTGCGACAGCTCGGTCAGTTCGTCGCCGCCGGCCATCTGGGTGGTCAGCTCGTCCAGGCCCACCTCGGAACGGTTCTTGTCCAGGGCCGTGCCGCCGAGCTTGAGGATGATGAAGTGGTCGCCCACCAGGTACGCGTGGTGCGGGTTGTGGGTGATGAACACGACGCCGAGCCCCGCGTCCCGGGCCGCCGCCGTGTACTTGAGGACCACGCCGGACTGCTTGACGCCCAGCGCCGCGGTCGGCTCGTCGAGGATCAGCACCCGGGCGCCGAAGTACACCGCCCGGGCGATCGCCACGCACTGGCGCTGGCCGCCGGAGAGGGTGCCGATCGGCTGGTTGATGTCCTTGACGACGATGCCCATCTTGCGGAGCTCCTCGTCGGCGATCCGCTTCATGTCCTTGATCTTCATGCCGGCCAGCGGGAACTTGCCCGCGGTCAGCTCGGAGCCGAGGAAGAAGTTACGCCAGACCTCCATGAGCGAGACCACGGCGAGGTCCTGGTACACGGTGGCGATTCCGTGGTCCAGGGCCTCCCGCGGGGACGCGAAGGTCAGTTCCTGGCCGTCGACCTTGAGGCTGCCCTCGTTGTGCGGGTGCAGCCCGGACATGATCTTGATGAGGGTGGACTTGCCGGCGCCGTTGTCGCCGAGCACGCAGGTGACCTCACCCGCGTTGACCCGCAGGTTGATGCCGCGCAGGGCCCGGATCGCGCCGTAGCTCTTGCCGATGCCGGTCATCTCGATGAGCGGCTCGCCCTTGCGCAGTCCCGCGTCGGCGTGATCGGCCAAGGTGTCGGTCATGTCGTCATCCCACCTTCCGTGCGGTCGACATCCGCTTGACGTACAGGTTGACCAGGACGGCGAGCAGCAGCATCACGCCGAGGAAGGCCTTGAACCAGTTCGGGTCCCAGCCGGCGTAGACGATGCCCAGGCTGGTCATGCCGAAGATGAACGCGCCGATCGCGACGCCGATCGCGTTGCCGTAGCCACCGGTCAGCAGCGTGCCGCCGACCACCGCGGCGATGATGTAGAGGAACTCGTTACCGACGCCGTTGCCGGCCTGCAGCGTGTTGAACCGGTAGAGCAGGTGCATGCCGACGAACCAGCCGAAGAACGAGACCGTCATGAACAGCCCGATCTTGGTGCGGACCAGCGGCACGCCGACCGCGCGGGCGCTGTCCGGGTTGCCGCCGACGGCGAAGATCCAGTTTCCGGTACGGGTGCGCTGCAGGATCCACGCGGCGAGCGCGACGAACAGCAGCCACCAGATCACGGTGATCCACACCGTCACCGGGCCGATCTTGAAGCTCGACGCGAAGATGGCCTGCAGCGAGCTGAAGCCGTCGATCTGGCTGATGTCCGGGCTGGAGACCGAGCCGGTGACGAGCTTGGTGACGCCGAGGTTGGCCCCCTGGAGCACGAAGAACGTGCCCAGCGTGATCAGGAAGCTGGGGATCCCCGTCTTCATCACCAGATAGCCGTTGAGGAAGCCGATGAACAGGCAGAACACCAGCGAGACGAGCGCGCCGACCCACAGGTTCATCCCGTAGTTCCAGCACAGCATCGAGTTGACCAGGCCGGCGGTGATGGTGATGACGCCCGCGGACAGGTCGAACTCGCCGCCGATCATGAGCAGGCCGACCCCGACGGCGACGATGCCGATGGTGGAGGACTGGTAGAGGATCGTGAAGAACGACTCGGCGGAGCGGAAGGCGGGCGCGACGCTGAGGAAGAAGATGAAGATGATGACCGCCGCCACGAGCGCGCCCACCTCGGGTCTGGCGAGGATGCGGCTGTAGAGGCTGAGCGTGACCCGGTTGGACGCTTCGGCGGGGGTCTTGGCGGGAGGTGGAGTGGTCCGGACTTGTGTCATGACGATGCTCCGATCACTGCCTGAGCGGGGGCAGCCGCGTCGTGGCGCGCGGCCGTCCCCCGCAAGCGACTACCGGGTGTTGTTCTTGGTGAACGGCACGATCTTGTCGATGTTGGTCTTGTCCACGAACGACGGTCCGGTGAGCACCGCCCGGCCGCCGCCGATGTCGTTGCCGTTCTTGAGGTAGAGGTAGAGCGACGAGACCGCCAGGTAACCCTGGACGTAGGGCTGCTGGTCGATGGAGAACTCGATCTTGCCGTCCTGGATGTCCTGGGCCGCCTCGGCGTTGAGGTCGAAGGTGACCAGCTTGGCCTTGCTGGCGGCGGCGTCCATCGCCTTGAGGGCGTCGATGGCGATCGGCGCGCCGAGGGTGATGATGTAGTCGATCGACTTGTCCTGCGACAGCTTGGCCTGCAGGGTCGACACGACCGCGCCGTCGTCCGCGCCGTTGACCTGGATGTTCTCCGTGCCCGGGACCGCGCTCTTGACGCCGGCGCAGCGGGCCTCCAGCGCGACGGAGCCGGCGGCCTGGATGACGCAGAGCGGGTGCTTGGCCCCGGCCTCGCCGATCCGCTTGCCGGCGGCGGTGCCGGCCACGTTCTCGTCGGAGCCGAAGTACATGAGGGCGCCGAGCTTCTGGTACTGGTCGATGCCGGAGTTGAAGCCGACGACCGGGATCTTCGCGTCGGTGGCCGCCTTCACCGACCCGGCCAGCGCGTCCGGGGTCACCAGGGTGGTGGCGATGCCGCTGACCTTGGAATCGACCGCGCTCTGGATCAGCCCGGCCTGCTTGGACGCGTCCGGGTCGTTGGAGTACTTGAGGGTGACACCCTCGTCCTTGGCGGCCTGCTGGGCCCCGGCCTTGATCTTGTCCCAGAACGTGTCACCCGGCGTCTCGTGGGTGATCATCGCGATCGTGTAGCCGGAGCTGCCGGCGGCGTTGGCCCCGCCGCCGGAGGTGCCGGTGGTCTCCTGCTTGCCGCCTTCGCTGCAGGCGGCGAGCCCGAGGGCCACCACCGCCGCCACGGCGACCAGGCGTGCACCTCGCATGCGAAGCATCATGAGGTTCCTTCCTTCAAGGGGGACGGCGGCCGTCACAGGCCGACGGAGTTCAGATAGGCACGGGTACGGGTGGCGATCGGCAGGGGCAGGTCGAAGTCGACCGGGTACATGTCCTGCTCGACGACGACGAATAGGTCGGCGTCCAACTCGTTGAGGGCCTCCAGCACGGACGGCACGTCCGGCCGGCCCGCCGGCGGTTCGACGCTCGCGCCCAGCGCGACGGCCTGGCCGAAGGCCATGTCCTCGCGCTCGGCCCGCTCGGCGATCGCCGGGTCCATCTGTTTGATGTGCACGTAGCCGATCCGCTCGGGGTACTTGCGGATGACGGCCGGGATGTCCGCCCGCCGGTAGGCGAGGTGGCCGGTGTCCAGGCACAGCGAGACGTACCGCGGGTCGGTGTCCTCCAGGAAGCGCTCGGTCTGCGCCTGGGTCTCCACGTGGTAGTCGGCGTGCGGGTGGAACTGCATGGTGAGGCCGTACTCCTCGGCGAGGACCTTGCCGAGGGTGTTGCTGTTGTCGATCAGGACCCGCCAGCGTTCCGGGCTCAGTTCGGCCGGCTCGTGGTAGGCCCCGGTGACGTCGTCGCGGTAGCCGGGCACCGGGACGAAGATCAGGTTCTTCGCGCCGAGCGCGGCGGTCAGCTCCGCGACCTTGCGGGTCTCGGCGAGCACGGCCGCGAAGTCCTTGTGCGGGCCGCCGACACCGGCGACCGTGCCGCCGGCACAGGTCAGCTCCCGGCGGTCGAGCTCGTCGCGCAGCTGCGCGGGGTCGGTCGGCAGATACCCGTACGGGCCCAGCTCCAGCCAGCGGTAACCGGCCCCGGCCAGCTCGTCGAGGAAGCGCTGCCAGGGCGTCTGCCGCGGGTCGTCGGCGAACCACACGCCCCAGGAGTCGGGACAGCTGCCCAGTCGGAGTCGTCTCATCGCAGCCTCAGCTCGCCGTCGGGAAGTGCATGCTGGCGCCGTGCGCGGCCTCGACGTGCGGCCACCGGGAGGTCACGACCTTGCCGCGGGTGTAGAACGAGACGCCCTCGGGACCGTGGATGTGCTTGTCGCCGAAGAGCGAGTCCTTCCAGCCGCCGAAGGAGTAGTAGGCCATCGGCACCGGGATGGGCACGTTGATGCCGATCATCCCGACCCGTACCCCGCGCTGGAAGCGCCGCGCCGCCTCACCGCTGCTGGTGAAGATGGCGGTGCCGTTGCCGTACGGGTTGGCGTTGATCAGGTCGATCGCCGCCTCGACGGTGTCCGAGCGCACCACCGACAGCACCGGCCCGAAGATCTCCTCGGTGTAGACGTCCATCGAGGTCCGCACCTGGTCGATGACCGTGGGGCCGACGAAGAAGCCGTCCTCGTAGCCGGCCACCTTGAGGCCGCGGCCGTCGGTGAGCAGCTTGGCGCCCTGCTGCTCGCCCGTACCGATCAGGCCCTCGATCCGGTCGCGGGCCGCGGCCGTGACCACCGGGCCCATCTCGCTCTTCGGGTCGCGGCCGGAACCGACCACGACCTCATTGGCCTTGCGGGTCAGGATGTCGGCCAGCGGGTCACCGGCGGCACCGACGGCGACCGCCGCGGAGATCGCCATGCACCGCTCGCCGGCCGAACCGAAGGCCGCCGCGGCCAGGTGGTTCGCGGCGAACTCGAGGTCGGCGTCGGGCAGGATGATGGCGTGGTTCTTGGCACCGCCGAGGGCCTGCACGCGCTTGCCGGTCGCGGAGGCCTGCTGGTGGATGTAGCGGGCGATCGGCGTGGAGCCGACGAAGGACACCGCGGCGACGTCGGGATGCTGCAGCAGCGCGTCGACGGCGGTCTTGTCGCCGTGCACGACGTTGAAGACACCGTCGGGCAGACCGGCCTGGCGCCACAGGTCGGCGATGTAGTTCGAGGCCGACGGGTCGCGCTCGCTGGGCTTGAGCACGAAGGTGTTGCCGCAGGCGATGGCGACCGGGTACATCCACATCGGGACCATCACCGGGAAGTTGAACGGGGTGATCCCGGCGCAGACCCCGAGCGGCTCGCGGAAGCTGAACACGTCCACGCCGGTCGAGGCCTGGTCGGAGTACTCGCCCTTGAGCAGCTGCGGGATGCCGCAGGCGAACTCGATGACCTCCAGGCCGCGCTGGACCTCGCCGGCCGCGTCGCTGAGCACCTTGCCGTGCTCGTCGGACACCAGCTCGGCGAGTGGCTTGACGTTGGCGTTGACCAGCTCGCGGAAGTTGAACATGATCTTCGTACGGGCGCTCAGCGACGCCTGGCTCCAGGACTCGAAGGCCGTACGGGCCGCCGCCACGGCCGCGTCAACGTCGGCGCTCTCGGCCAGCACCACCTCGTGCTGCTGAGCGCCGGTCGCCGGGTTGTAGACCGGGGCGCGGCGGGTGGCGGCGCCACTGGTGAAGCTGCCGCCGATCCAATGTTCGATGGTGGTCAAGGCACTGCCCTCTCTAGAGATACTGCCGCTGGCCGCGCTTGGCCGTTTCGTAGGCGGTCCGGGCCGCCCGGGTGCTGTCCAGCGTCGAGACCTCCGAGACCGGCACGTCCCACCAGCTCTCGCTGGACGGCACCGGCGACAGCGGGTCGGTCTCGATGTGCACGACGGTGAGCCGGTCGCTCTCCCGGGCCCGCTTGAGGCCCTCGGTGAGCTCGGCGATGCCGCGGCAGCGGATGACCGACGCGCCCAGGCTCTCGGCGTTGGCCGCCAGGTCGACCGGCAGCCGGTCGCCGTCGTAGTCGTCGTCAGCCCCGCGGTAGCGGTAGCTGGTGCCGAAGCGCTGCGAGCCCAGCGACTCCGACAGCGCGCCGATCGAGGCGAACCCGTGGTTCTGCACCAGGACGACGATCAGCTTGATGCCGTCGGCGACGGCGGTGACGATCTCCTGCGCCATCATCAGGTACGAGCCGTCGCCGACCAGCGCGTACACCTCGCGGGAGGGGTCGGCCATCTTGATGCCGAGCGCCCCGGCGATCTCGAAGCCCATGCAGGAGTAGCCGTACTCGACGTGGTACTGCTTCGGGTCCCGGGCGCGCCACAGCAGTTGCAGGTCACCGGGCATGCTGCCGGCCGCCTGCACGACCACGTCGCGCTCGCCGCAGGCGTCGTTGACCGCCCCGATGACTTCGCTCTGCGCTGGCAGCGGCCCGTGCCCCAGGTGGTACGCGTGATCGACCTCCCGCTGCCAGGCCGCGACGTCGTCCCGATACGACATGTCGGATTTGTATTCAGCGAGCGAAGGAAGGAGGGCAGCCAGCCCGGCCCGGGCATCGGCGACGACGGACACCGCCGACTGCTTCGCCGCGTCGAAGCTCGCGACGTTGATGTTGACAAATCGGACGCCGGGCGCCGCGAAGGCGGTCCGGGAGGCGGTGGTGAAGTCGCTGTAGCGGGTGCCGATGCCGATGATCACGTCGGCCTCGCGCGCCAGCTTGTTGGCCACAGGCGTGCCGGTCGAGCCGACTCCGCCCACCGAGTTCGGGTGGTCCCAGCTCAGCGCGCCCTTGCCGGCCTGGGTGTCGGCGACCGGGATGCCGGTGGCGCGGGCGAAGGCGTCCAGCTCGGCGGAGGCCTCCGAGTAGATGACGCCGCCACCGGCGACGATCAGGGGGCGGCGGGCGGACCGGATCACCTCGGCGGCGCGGTCGATCGCGGCGGGCTCCGGGACCGGGCGGGCCACGTGCCACACGCGCTTGGCGAACAGGGCGTCCGGGAAGTCGTACGCCTCGGCCTGCACGTCCTGCGGCAGGCAGATCGTCACCGCGCCGGTCTCCACCGGGTCCGTGAGCACCCGCATCGCACCCAGCAGCGCCGACGCCAGTTGCTCGGGACGCCACACGCGGTCGAAGAAGCGCGACAACGGCCGGAACGCGTCGTTGACGGACACGTCGTAGGAGCGCGGGTCCTCCAGCTCCTGCAGCACCGGGGCCGCGACCCGGGTGGCGAAGACGTCGCTGGGCAGCAGCAGCACCGGGATCCGGTTGACCGTGGCCAGGGCCGCGCCGGTGAGCATGTTGGTCGAGCCGGGCCCGATCGAGGCCGTGCACGCCATGGCGGAGAGCCGGTTCTTCATCCGGGCGTAACCGACCGCCGCGTGCACCATGGCCTGCTCGTTGCGGGCCAGGTGGTACGGCAGGTCGGCCGAGCCCGTGCGCTGGGCCTGCAGCAGGGCCTGGCCGACCCCGGCGACGTTGCCGTGGCCGAAGATGCCGAAACAGCCGGCGATCGCGCGCTGCTCGGCACCGTCCCGCTCGGTCCACTGGTTGGCCAGGAACGTGACGACGGCCTGGGCGACAGTGAGTCTCACGAGCGCCTCCTCTCGGTTGCGGACGTCAGGGGCAGCCGCGGGTCCATCGCCTGCTCGTTCCAGGTGGCACGGACCCAGGCGTGGGCCGGGTCGTCGGAGAAGAGCCACTTGCGCTCCCCCGGACCGGCCATGACGTTGAGGTAGTAGAGGTCGTAACCGGGGGCCGCCATGGACGGGCCGTGCCACCCGTACGGGATCAGCACGACGTCCCCGCTGCGCACCTCGGCGCAGATGTCGATCGGGCGGTCGGGGTGGCCGTACACGCGCTGATAGCCGGCCCCGGCGGCACCCGACGGCGAACCGGCGACCTCGAAGTAGTAGATCTCCTCCAGCGCGGTCTCGCTCTCCCCCGGCGCGTCGTGCTTGTGCGGCGGGTACGACGACCAGTTGCCGCCCGGGGTGAGCACCTCCACCGCGATCAGCCGGTCGGCGCCGAACGAGTCCGGCGTACAGAAGTTGTTGACCTGGCGGCTGGCCTGCCCGGCCCCGCGCAGCTCGACCGGCACGTCCTCGGCCGGTCCGTAGCGGAACGGCAGCCGCCGGTCCGCGCGGGCCGC